>JAYVDE010000169.1:0-17205 GCA_043749575.1 Burkholderiaceae bacterium
CGGCGCCGGTGTGGCCCAGCAGGCCGACCACGCGGCCCTTGGGCACGCTGAAACTCAGGTCGTCCAGCGCCAGCTTGCGGCCATAGCGCAGGCTGAGCGCGCGGCCCTCGATCAAGGCATCCATCGTCACTCCCAGTTCAAATCATCGGCGCCCAGGCCCAGGCGGCGCAGGCGGGCGCGCAGCGGCGGCCATTCGGTGCTCAGAAAGCGTTCGCGCGCCGCCTGCTTCAGCCGCTCACGGGCACCGGGCCGCACGTAAAGGCCTAAGCCGCGCCGCGTTTCCAACAGGCCGTCTTCGTCCAGCGCCTGCAGCGCCCGGCTGACGGTCAGCGGGTTCAGCACATAGTGGCTGGCCAGCGCCCGCACCGAGGGCATAGGTTCGCCCTCGGGGAGTTCACCGTCCAGCAGCCGCGCGGCCAGGCGGTCGGCAAGTTGCTGGTAGATCGGTTGCTGGTGGTCCCAGGTCGGCATGCGTGGGTTCGGTGTGTTGCTGATGTAGCACACCATACCGCCAAGCC
The DNA here is from genome assembly GCA_043749575.1 of Burkholderiaceae bacterium. Classification (GTDB taxonomy): domain Bacteria; phylum Pseudomonadota; class Gammaproteobacteria; order Burkholderiales; family Burkholderiaceae_C; genus Pseudaquabacterium. The sequence continues at coordinate 519 of JAYVDE010000169.1, forward strand.
CGGCGGCGTCACCAGCCGGCTGCGACGGGCTGCAGCGCGGGCCGACAGACTGCAGCGCCGGCGCTGTTTTGCCAACTGCGCCGCCGAACTTCGCCGACCCCGACCCAGCCGGCCGCCGGCGTGACCTTGCGTCGGCCTGCGCAGCTTGCGGGGCAAACATCCCGTGGCTGCAGCGCCTCAGCCGCTCACATCGAAGTGGCCAGCATCGCCCGGTAGTCGTCGCGCGTGGCCAGGCGCGGGCCGGTCTTGTGGCAGTGGTCGGCCATCGCGCCGTCGATCACGCGCTCGAACAGCTCGGGCGTCACGCCCATGGCCGCCAGGCCGCTGGGCAGGCCCAGCCGGCCATTCAGCGCGCGGATGGCATCGGCCAGCGCGTGGCCGGCGGCGTCGCAGCCGGCCAGACCGACGGCCTGGGCCATGCGTTGCAGGCGGTGTTCCTGCTGCATGGCTTGGGCCGGCGCATTGAACAACACCACCGCCGGCAAGAACATCGCGTTCAGCGTGCCGTGGTGCAGCCGCGGGTCCACGCCGCCCAGGCTGTGCGACAGCGAATGCACGCAGCCCAGGCCCTTCTGGAAGGCCAGCGCGCCCTGCATGCTGGCGCTCATCATGTTCCAGCGGGCCTCGCGGTCCTGGCCGTCGCGGGTGGCCCGCTCGATGTGGGCCCAGCCGCGCGCCAGGCCGTCGAGTGCAATGCCGTCGGCCGGCGGGTTGACGGCCGGCGCCATGAAGGTTTCCAGGCAGTGCGCGATCGCGTCCATGCCGGTGGCCGCGGTCAGGCCGGCCGGCAAGGACAAGGTGAGTTCGGGGTCGAGGATGGCCGCCTTGGGCATCAAGTGCCAGCTGTGGAAGCCCAGCTTGCGGCCGTCGTCGATGATCAGGATCGCGCCGCGCGCGACCTCGCTGCCAGTGCCGGCGGTGGTCGGCACGGCGATCAGCGGCGCCACCGCGTCGGTGATCTTGCCGCTGCCGCCCTCGATGGTGGCGTAGGTTTTCAGGTCGCCCGGGTGGGTGGCCAGGATCGCCACGCCCTTGGCCAGGTCGATAGACGAGCCGCCGCCCACGGCGATCAGGCCGTCGCAGCCTTGTGATTTATAGAGCTCGACGGCGGCGCGCACGGCGGCCTCGGTCGGGTTGCTGGGTGTCTGGTCGAACACCGCATGGGGCAGGGCGCCCAGCGCGGCCAGGGCGATGTCCAGCACACCGGCGGCGCGCACGCCGGCGTCGGTGACGACCAGCGGTTTCTTGATGCCGACACGCTGGCATTCCTCGGGCAGGCACTTGACAGCGCCGTGGTCGATTTCGATCTGGGTCAGGTAGACGATGCGGGCCATGCGCGGGTCTCCGGTTCATTGGCAGGCCGGCAGTATGCTTCGGCCCCTTCGCAGCCCCTGTTTTGCACGTGACAAGCCAACTGCTCAGCCCGGCGATGGCCGGTTTGCTCGACCGCATCCGCCGGGCCCAGCGCGTGCCCTTTCACGCCATGACGCCAGTGCAGGCCCGCCTGGCGTACCACAAGGCCGCCGAAGTGCTGGAGCCGCCGCGCGCGCCGCTGGCCCGGGTGCAGGACACCACCGTGCCTGCCGCCGACGGCACGCCGCTGCGTGCCCGGCTCTACGCCAACAGCCACGCCAGGCTGCCGGTGCTGCTGTACCTGCACGGTGGCGGTTTCGTGATCGGCGGGCTGGAGACGCACGACAGCCTGTGCCGCCAACTGGCGTTGCGATCAGGCGGCGCGGTGCTGGCGCTGGACTACCGGCTGGCGCCCGAGCACCGCTTTCCCACCGCGGTCGATGACGCCTGGGCGGCGATGCTGTGGCTGGCGGGCGAGGGTGCGGCCGAATTGGGCCTGGACGGCAGCCGACTTGCCGTGGGCGGCGACAGCGCCGGCGGCACGCTGGCGGCCACCTGCGCCATCCACGCCCGCGACCGCGGCTTGCCACTGGCGCTGCAACTGCTGATCACGCCCGGCACCACGGCGCACCAGGACACCGCCTCGCACCGCTTGTTCGCCAACGGCTTTTTGCTCGACGCCGCCAACGTGAGCTGGTTCTTCGACCACTACATAGCCTTTCAGCACCGGCGCGACTGGCGCTTCGCCCCGCTGGAAGCACCGGACCTCGACGGCGTGGCGCCCGCCTGCATCCTGCTGGCCGAATGCGATCCGCTGGTCGATGAGGGTCTGGCCTATGCCGACCGGCTGCGCATGGCCGCTGTCCCGGTGGCGCTGGAGCTGGCCCGCGGCCTGACGCATGATTTCATCAAGATGGGCCGCGCGCTGCAGCAAGCCGGCGTGGCCCAGGCGGCGGCCGCTGCCGCACTCGCCGCTGCCTGGCGCCTTTGAAATCGAGACTGTCAAACCATGACCACCCGAAGTGAGTTCCGATTCTTCGAACGCCTGCGGGTGCGCTGGGCCGAGGTTGATCTGCAGAAGATCGTCTTTAACGGCCATTACCTGATGTACTTCGACACCGCCGTGGCCGGCTGGTGGCGGGCGCTGGCGCTGCCCTACCAGGAGACCATGGCCGCGCTGGACGGTGATTTGTTCGTGCGCAAGGCCTCGCTGGAGTACGAAGCTTCGGCCCGCTACGACGACCTGGTCGATGTCGGCGTGCGCATCGCGCGCATCGGCAACTCGTCGCTGGTGCTGGCCTGCTCGGTGTTCCGCGGCGACCAGTTGCTGGTCAGCGGCGAGCTGGTCTATGTTTTCGCCAACCCGGCAACGCAGACCAGCAAGCCCCTGCCGCAAGACCTGCGCGACCTGCTGCACGCCTTCGACACCGGCCAGCCGATGGTCGATGTGCGGCTGGGCGCCTGGGACACGCTGGGCCGCGAGGCGGGTGCGATCCGCAAGCAGGTGTTTGTCGAAGAGCAGGGTATCCCGGCCGAGCTGGAATGGGACGCCGCCGACGCCTTGTGTCTGCACGTGGTGGCCTACAACCGTTTCGGTGTGCCGCTGGCCACCGGCCGTTTGCTGGAGCATGAGCCCGGCACGTCCAAGATCGGCCGCATGGCGGTGCTGGCGACGCTGCGCGGCAGCCGGGTCGGCCGCGCCGTGCTGGATGCGCTGATGCAGGCTGCCCGCGCACGCGGCGACCGCCAGGTGCTGCTGCATGCGCAAAGTTCAGCGGCGGGCTTCTACCGCCGCGCGGGTTTCGAGCCGCAGGGACCCGAGTTCGAGGAAGCCGGCATCCCGCACCTGGCGATGGTCAAGTCGTTGTAGCGCCCACCACCCGAGCCGGCGTCAGCGCCTGAGCGGGCACGGGTGAAAAACGCTCAGGCTCAGATCCGGCTACCCCTGGCACGCGCCAGAAAGGCCTGCGTGGTGGGCTGGTCGACCAGCTGCCGGCCCCAGCGCGCCAGCACTTTGGCGAGGCGCGGCGCGGCCACGCCCAGTTGGGCCATCGCCACGCCGCCGTTGACGGATTCGCGGTAATCGCTGATCAACCCGTCGCGCAACTCGAAGCGGCTCATGCCGTCGATGACGACAAATTGGCCGGCAAATTCAGGCACCCGCGAGGTGAAGCTCGACAGTGACCAGGCGTAGCCCAGGTCGCCATCGCAGACCGCATCGAACATCTCCCAGCGGTAGTCGGGGCCGGCGTCGCGGTGAAACAGGTCGACCAGCATGTGGGCGATGTCGGCCCGCCCGCTGTGGTCGCCGTAGATGTAGTCGTGGTAGCTGCCATCGGGCGTGAAGCAGGCCGCCAGGGCGTTGCCGTCGCCGGCTTCGGCGGCGGTGGTGAAACGTTGCAGCAAGGCCTTGAAGTCATCGGTGTTCATAGCGGATCGAAGCTTTCGTGGTGGCGGGGCTGGGGCAAGGTGGTGGCGGCTTGCGTGATGGCCGCTTGCAGGGCGGGCGAGATGCCGGCCGTGGTGGCCGTGGTCGCATAGGTTTCCATCAAGGTCAGCTCGCCGTCGCGTAACTCGGGGCGGCGCAGCAGTTCGGCCCGCAGGCCGGGATGGGCTTCGGTCAGCACGGCCTGCAGGGCTCGAACGGCGGCCACGGTGGCTGCCAATGCGGGCTCGGGCACGCGGTAATAGACGTAGAGCCGGCGGTCCATTGGCAGCGTCAGGCCGACATCAGGCCGACATCGGGCCAACATAAGTGCCACATCAGACCCGCATCAGGCGGCGTCGACCGGGATCGCATAGGGCAGGGCGCTGCGGGCCAGCAACGGGCCGTCGGCCGCGCCGGCATGCAGGCTGCCGCCGTCCAGCGCCGCCAGCTTGATCTCGACCAGCGCGCTGCTGCCGCCACCTGGCCGGGCGGCGGCCAGCGCCACCTGGCCCGCCGGCTGGCCGGGGTCGGCGCTGTGGAACACCTCCTGGCCGGCGGCCAGCGCGGCCTCGCTGTCAAAGGCCATCGCACGGCGTTTGAGCGTGCCGCGGTACTGGCTGCGGGCGACGATCTCCTGGCCGGGGTAGCAGCCTTTCTGGAAATTGACACCACCCACCAGTTCGAGGTTGACCATCTGCGGCACGAAGTGTTCGGCGGTGGCGGCTTCGATGCGCACCACGCCGCTCTTGACTTCCAGCCAGCGCCAGTCGTCGGCCGACAGCGCAGCTAATGCGGGGGCGGCGGCGTCCACCGGCACGCTCAGCAGGTAACGCGGCTGGCCGGCGCCGTCGGGCAGGCGGACCGCGTGACCGGCGCCCACCGCCACGGTGGCCCAGGGCCGGGCGGGTGCGCCGTCGCCCAGCCAGGCGGTGGCCTCGGCGCCGGCCAGGCCATACAGCGCCAGCTCGGCCGAGGCGTTGCTCAGCTTGCATTTGGCGCGCAGCACAAACATGGTCAGCCGCTTTAGCGTGGCTGGCAGCAGGTCGGCACTGCAGGCCAGATCGATGCTGTCGTCGTCGCTGCGCCACAGCACAAAGCTGGCCAGCAGCCGGCCCTTGGCCGAGCAGTAACCGGCCAGCCGCGCTTCGGTGGCGCCCAGCGCGCTGACATCCTGCGTCAGCTGGCCGTGCAGAAAGCTCGCAGCATCGGCACCGCGGGCACGGATCAGGCCCCAATCGGCCAGCCGCAGCGCGCCACTAGGGGCCGCAGCGGCGGCTGTGCTGGCGGCTGTGCTGGCGGGTGCACTGGCGGGTGCACTGGCGGATGTACCGGCGGACGTCGCGTTGGTCGTGAGGGGGTTCATGCAGCCGATTATCATCACGCCCCTTCGCCCGTCCCCATTCCCCCGCCGATGGCCCCGCCGTTGGCGCACCGCCAGCCTGGGCCCACTGCCCGGGCGCTTGCATGAAACCCTGGTCGGTCCGCCGGTTCCTGTTGATCCTGCGGGTCCTGTTGCTGCTGGCCGTGGCCGGCAGCGCCGCGGCTGCCTGGTGGTGGCTGCAGCGCCCGCTGAGCCTGGCGGCGGCCACGGTGGAGCTGTCGATCGAGCCCGGCACGTCGCCGCGCGAAGTGGCGCAAGCCTGGGTGCGCGCCGGCGTGCTGACCGAGCCGGGCTGGCTCTACCAGTGGTTCCGCTTCAGCGGTGAGGCCCGCCGCATCCGCGCCGGCAGTTACGAGCTGGAGGCCGGTGCCACACCGCGCAGCCTGCTGGCCAAGATGGTGCAGGGTGACGAGGCCTTCGAGCGGGTGCGGCTGATTGAGGGTTGGACTTTCCGCCAGTTCCGTGCCGCGCTGGCCGCCGCGCCGCACCTCAAAGCCAGCGCCGCCGCGCTGACCGAGACCGAGCTGATGGCCGCCATCGGCCTGCCCGGCGTGGCGGGGGAAGGCCGCTTCCACCCCGACACCTACCTCTACAGCCGCGGTGTCAGCGACCTGACCGTGTTGCGCCGCGCCGCCGATCTGCAGACCCGCCGGCTGGCGGCCGTCTGGGCCGAGCGCGCGCCCGACCTGCCGCTGCAGACGCCCGAGCAGGCGCTGGTGCTGGCCTCGATCATCGAGAAGGAAACCGGCATCGCCGCTGACCGGGGTCAGGTGGCCGGCGTCTTTGTCAACCGGCTGCGGCTGGGCATGCCGCTGCAGACCGACCCGACGGTGATCTACGGCATCAGCGATGCGCTGGGCCTGCCCTTCGACGGCAACCTGCGCAAGCGCGACCTGCTCACCGACACACCCTACAACACCTACACCCGCAGGGGCTTGCCGCCGACGCCGATCGCCATGCCCGGGCTGGCCTCGCTGCGCGCGGCGGTGCAGCCCGAACGCAGCAACGCGCTGTACTTCGTTGCCCGCGGCGACGGCAGCAGCGTCTTCAGCAGCGACCTGGCCGCGCACAATCGCGCGGTGAACCAGTACCAGCGCGGCCAAGCGGCCCCCCAGAAACCATGACCCGCCGCGGCCTCTTCATCAGCTTCGAAGGCATCGACGGCGCCGGCAAATCGACCCACCTGAGCGCGCTGGCCGAGGCCTTTCGGCTCAAGCAACGGGAGGTGCTGGTGACCCGCGAGCCCGGTGGCACGCCGCTGGCCGAGCAGCTGCGCGAGCTGTTCCTGCAGCACGAGATGGATGCGCTGACCGAAGCGCTGCTGGTCTTCGCCGGCCGGCGCGACCACCTCAAGCGCGTGATCGCGCCGGCGCTGGCCCGCGGCGCGCTGGTCATCTGCGACCGCTTTACCGACGCCACCTTCGCCTACCAGGGCGGTGGCCGCAACTTCGACCGGGCGGTGCTGGCGCAACTTGAATCTTGGGTGCAGCACGACGCAAGCGCGCCCAGTGGCCTGCGCCAACCCGATCTCACGCTGTGGTTCGACCTGCCGCCTGCCGTGGCCGCCGCGCGCCGCGCCGCCGCCCGACCGGCTGATCGGCTGGAGCGTGAAGACAGCGCATTTTTTGAGCGGGTGAGGGCGGCTTATGTCCAGCGTGCCGCCCAGGCCGCCGCGCGTTTTGTCCGCATCGACGCCGACCAGCCGCCCGCCGCGGTGTGGGCCCAAGTGCAAGCGGCGGTCGCTGCCCGCCTGCCGGTCTGATGGCCCGCACCCCGACACCGCGGCGGCCCATCGGCGTCGGTCCCGACGGCCAGCTGCCGCTGCCGTGGCTGGGCGAAGCGCTGGCGCAATCACTGGCCTTGGCCGGCGCCCATGCGCTGCTGATCCACGGCCCGGCGGGGGTCGGCCACCTGGAGTTCGCCCTGCTGCTGGCCCAGGCCGCGCTGTGCGAGGCGCCGGGCGCGGGCTCCAGCGGTCGGCCGTGCGGGCGCTGCGCCAGCTGCCACCTGGTGGCCACCCGGGTCCATCCCGACCTGTTGATCGTGCTGCCCGATGCGCTGCGGCTGCAGCTGGGCTGGGTAGCCGACGACGACAGCAAGCTCACCAAGGCCGATGCCAAGCCCAGCCGCGAAGTGCGGATCGACCAGGTGCGCCAGGCCATTGCCTGGTCGCAGCAGACCAGCGGGCGCGGCCGCGGCAAGGTGCTGCTGCTGCACCCGGCCGATGCGATGAACGGGCCGTCGGCCAACGCGATGCTGAAGACGCTGGAAGAGCCGCCCGGCCGGATGCGTTTGCTGCTGACCAGCGCCGACCCCGAGCGCCTGCTGGCCACCGTGCGCAGCCGCTGCCAGCGCCTGCGGCTGGCATTGCCGCCCACCGCCGCCGCGCTGGCCTGGTTGCAGGCGCAGGGGCTGGACGACGCCAACGCGCTGCTGGCCGCTGCGGGCGGCAGCCCGCTGGAAGCGCTGGCCTGGGCGCAAGAGGGCCTGAGCCCGGCGCTGCTGGCGGCGCTGCCACGCCAGGTGGCGCTGGGTGATGCGTCGGCGCTGTCCGGCCGGGCGCTGCCGCGGGTGATCGAGCTGCTGCTCAAGCTGGCGCACGACGCCCAGGTGCTGGCCGCTGGCGGCGCGCCACGTTTCTTTGCATCCGGCCAGTTGCCGGCCGACACCGACCTGGCCGCGCTGCGCCAGTGGCAGCACGCGCTGCTGCGGGCCGCGCGCCACGACGAACATCCGTGGAACGCCGGCTTGCTGGTCGAGTCGCTGGTCAGCCAGGCCACTGCCGTGTGGCCGGGCGCGGCGGCGCGGCGCGGCGGGCAGCCCGGCCCACGCCCCGGCGCATCGCTACACTCCGCCCGATGAGCGAACCCAGCCCGACCGGCGCGGCGCTTGGCGGTGGCCATGCCGCCCAGGCCAGCCCGGCCCCCCAGCGGCCCAGCGTGATCCAGCTCGTGTTTCGCGAGAAGGGCGCGCTGTACGCGGCCTACATGCCGCTGCTGACCGACGGTGGCCTGTTCGTGCCGACCCAGCGGGCGTACAAGCTGGGCGAGGACATCTACCTGCTGTTGTCGTTGCCCGACGACCCACAGCGTTACCCGGTGGCCGGCAAGGTGGCCTGGATCACGCCGGCCAATGCCTCGGGTGGCCGCACCCAGGGCGTGGGCGTGCGTTTTCCCGCTGATGAAAAAACCCGGCTGCTGAAGCTGAAGATCGAGGAAGTTCTGGGCACCCAGCTGGCCTCATCGCGGCCAACCCAAACCGTCTGACGCCGCACGGCGCTCGCTGCACGGCGCGACAGCCATTCCGGCGCCTCGCAGCGGCCGGCCTGACCCGTTTGCCGTCCAGCTGGATGGCGCCTTCTAGGTACCCGCCTCGCCATGTTCGTCGATTCACATTGCCACCTCAGTTCGCCCGAGTTGCTGGGCCGCATCGACACCGTGCGCGCCGACATGGCCGCCGCCAAGGTCGACCGCGCGCTGGTGATCTGCACCACGCTGGAAGAGTTTGAGACCGTGCACGGCCTGGCGCTGGCGCATGACAACTTCTGGTGCACCGCCGGTGTGCACCCCGATAACGAAGGTGTCGAAGAGCCCGATGTCGCGCGGCTGCAGGCGCTGGCCGGGCAAGCCAAGGTGGTCGGCATCGGCGAAACCGGGCTCGACTACTACCGCCTGAACGGCCGCAGCGTGGCCGACATGGCCTGGCAGCGCGAGCGTTTCAGCGTCCACCTGGCGGTGGCCCGCGCGGTGGCCAAGCCGCTGGTGATCCACACCCGCAGCGCGTCGGCCGACACGCTGGCGATGCTGGGCGATGCCCAAGCCGCAGCCGGCGGCGCCTTGACCGGCGTTTTCCACTGCTTCACCGAGACCCTGGCGGTGGCCCGTGCCGCGCTAGACCTGGGCTTTTACATCTCGTTTTCCGGCATCCTGACCTTCAAGAACGCCCACGAACTGCGCGAGGTGGCGGTCTTTGTGCCGCTGGACCGCTGCCTGATCGAGACCGACAGCCCCTACCTGGCGCCAACGCCGCACCGCGGCCGCCCCAACGAACCGGCCTACGTGGTGCATGTGGCGGGGGAACTGGCACGGCTGAAGGGCCAGCCTGTCGACACCATAGCCGCCGTCACCAGCCGCAATTTTGAACGCCTCTTCGGTTTGCCACTGTTGGTCGCGGCCGCATGAAAATGCTGACAAATTACTTCAAGAAAGTTTTTTATCTGGTTGTCAGCATTGGCTTCATGGCGGGTTCAAGCCTTGCCCATGCGGGCGTCTACGAGGATTTTTTCCAGGCCATCAAGGCCGACGATGCGGCCAAGGTGCAAAGCCTGCTGGCCCAGGGCTTCGACCCGAATGCCGTCGACGAAAAAGGCCAGGCGGCGCTTTACCTGGGCTTGCGCGATGGCAGTTTCAAAGTTTGTGCGGCGCTGCTCGACCACCCGCAGATTCGTATCGACCAGCCCAATGGCGCCGGCGAAACCCCGTTGATGATGGCCGCGCTGCGTGGCCACGCCGAGTGGGCAGGGCGCCTGCTTGATCGTGGCGCCCGGCTCAATGGCGCCGACAACGGTGATCGGCCGGGCTGGACCGCGCTGCACTACGCCGCGACCGGCCCCGACAAACAGACCGTGGCCTTGCTGCTGGCGCGCGGCGCCCGGGTCGATCTGCGGTCGCCCAACGGCAGCACGCCGCTGATGATGGCCGCCGGCTACGGCACGGAAGGCGCGGCGCGCCAGTTGCTGCAGAAGGGCGCCGACCCGCGCCTGAAAAACGACCAAGGCCTGTCGGCTGCCGACTTTGCAGCCAAGGCCGGGCGCGACGTGCTGGCCCGGCAGCTGCAGGCCGCGTCGCGTTGATTGTGGGGGGCCGGCATGGCCTGCACCGCAGGCGCGGCAGACAAGTCAGCGCCTGTCGCAGCGCTTGCCCGACACGGCTGTCATCCAAACGCTGACACGCGGCTTGTCGGTCGGCTGACTTCAGTTCTTGCGGGCGGCGTCCTACATTGGTTTGACGGGCAGACCGCTCGTGCCACCTGGACCCAGCCCCATGCAAACCTTGCCCCGTCACGTCAACCCGTTTGCCATGATGCTCGACCCGCAGGCGGTGATCGCCCAGATCGAGCGATCTGAACGGCTGGAAGGCCTGCACCGCCGGGTGTGCCGACCGCTGGACAAACCCTTGCTCGGCGGGGTTGCCGACGAGGCGTCAGAAGCCGCCGAGGCCGGCGCTGACGACGACGCGATCTTGGGTGCTGGATCCGGGATCGAAGCGTTGGCCGCCGACGGCCGCGACCCGCAACGCCACGACTGAGCCCGCCGATGGCGTGCCACGAAGCTGCCGGGCGCGGCCAACAGCGCCCGCAGGGGCTGCAGTCGCGGTTGCGGATGCGGTTGCGGATGTTTCTGGCCACTGGGCTGGCTGTTTGGCTGGCCGCTGGGCTGGCCGGCTGTAGCAGCACGCTCGACGTGCGCAGCTTGGCCACCGAGCGCGCCGACGTAGCGGCCTTCGAGTTGACCGGCCCTGACTTGGCCGCATTGCGGCGCGAAGCCAGCCTGTTGTGCACGCAAGGCGGTGAGATCCTGCGCCAATCGGCCCGCGAGCAGCGCCTTGAGGTGATGGAAGGCAGGCTGGATCGATGGGTCCAACTTTCAAGCAGCTGGATCACGCCGCCCGAACGCAAGGCTCAACTGGTGGTGTTGTGCCAGCCAGTGCCTGACCGGCACTGGCTGGCGTCGGCGGCCGCCGGTCAAGCGCTGGCTGCCGTGTCGGCTGCGGGGACTGCGGGGACTGCGTCTGCGTCTGCCACGGCGCCGGCGCCGGTTGAGTCGGGTGCGCCGAGGCTGCCGCTGGTGTCGCGCGGGCCACTTGCGCCAAGCTTGCCACTTGCACCACCAGCGCCAAGCGTGCCGATTGGCCCTTTGTCAGTGGAGTGGTGACGCTGCCTCGGCAGTCAGCACGGCGCGCTGCAGGCCATACCTGATCATCGGTTTTGGCGGGCTGGGGTCAGCAGGCAGGCCACGCGCCGGCTGGTTCGGGTCCATCAAAAAGCGCGACGATGTATATTATGTAAAATAAACCAGCTGTGGCACAATGCGTTCACCTGGGCCGGATCTCGTATTCAGCCGCGGTGACGCGCAGATCCCTGCGCTGCCACTTCAACGTCCGTCCGCACATACCCATGGCCAAAGCCGATACCAAGACTTCCATCGATTCCGACGGCCTGCGTTATCGCAGCAAAACGCCCGGTTCGCCGTTCACCGCCGCTGGCGCCTTTGGCGCCGCCACCATGTCGTGCTTCTTGTGCGGCAAGCACCGCCCGCGCAGCCAGCTGAAATCGCGCCGGCTGCTGGGCAAGGCGCAGTTCGTCTGCTCGCCGACCTGCAAGGAAGCCGAAGCCGAAGTCAGCGCCAAGCCCTGACGAGCACGCCCTGGGACCGCCGCACCGCGGTGCTCCCAGAGCATGTTCCCAGACGCTGGTTTGAACGGCGATTTGTCAGAAACCTCGCTTGTTTTGTCTTAAGCGGGGTTTTTTTGCAGGGCCGGAGCCGTTTTCTCAAACGGGGTGCAAGCCAGCACGCACAGCGGCTTTGCCGAGCCCGACCCGCAGCAAGTTCGGTCCGGTACGCTGGCAGTAAAGCCGGGAAATCAGCCGCCGGGGAAGTCTTCGGTGTCGATCTCAGCCTGGCTGGCGGCGTTGTAGCGTGCACCGTGGATGGCTTGCGGCGCGAACAGCGCGTCGAGTTGCGCCACCACGGCCGGGCTCAGGGTGACGGCGGCCGCGCTCAAGTTTTCGGCCAAATGCGCTTCGCGGGTCGTGCCGGGGATCGGCACGATGTGCGGCGCCTTGGCCAACAGCCAGGCCAGCGCCAGTTGCGCCATCGTGCAGCCCGCCGCTTGGGCCATGGCGGCATGGCCTTCCAGCAGGCCCAAGTTGGCGGCGTAATGTGCGGGCGCAAAGCGCGGCATGCCGCGGCGGATGTCTTTGGCGTAGCAGCTGCTCACGTCGCGCAGCGTGCCGGTGAGGTAGGCGCGCGCCACCGGGCTGAAGGCGACATAGGCCGCGCCGATTTCGCGGCAAGCTTCGAGCACCGCGATCTCGGCGTTGCGCGACCACAGCGAATACTCCGACTGCAGCGCGGCGATCGGGTGCACCGCATGGGCCCGCCGCAGCGTGGCCGCCGAGACCTCGCTCAGGCCCAGCGCCCTCACCTTGCCCTCGGCCACCAGGCGCGCCATCTCGCCGACCGATTCTTCGATCGGCACCGCCTTGTGCCAGCGGTGCAGGTAGTACAGGTCGATGACCTCGGTGTCCAGGCGCCGCAGGCTGTCTTCACAGTGGCGGCGGATGGCGGCCGGGCTGCCGTCGATCACCCGCTTGACACCGTCATCGAAGCGCACGCCGGCCATGCCACCCTTGCTGCACAGCGTGATCTTGTCGCGGTGCGGTTTGAGGACGCGGCCGACCAGCGTCTCGTTGGCGCCGAAACCATACAGCGCTGCGGTGTCGAACAAGGTGACGCCCTGCTCCAGCGCCGACAGCAGCAGCCGCTCGGCCTGGTCGGCGGGCGGTGGCCTGCCATAGGCATGGCTCAGGTTCATGCAACCCAGGCCGATGGCCGACACCGTGAACGGGCCGATGCGGCGCTGTGGCAGTGGCGGGGTCATCGGGCTTGGGCGGCGTTGAGTTGTTGTTCGAGCTCGTGCAGCACCTGGTAGCAGGGCAGCACCTGGGCGACGCTGGCGTTGGGCTCGCGCCCTTCCCTGATCGCGCTGAAAAACTCGCGGTCCTGCAGTTCGATGCCGTTCATCGAGGGGGCCACCTGGGAAACGTCGATTTTTTCGTCCTTGCCGTTGAACAAGTCGTCGTAGCGCGCCTGGTAGGTGCCGCTGTCGCCGATGTAGCGGAAGAAGGTGCCCAGCGGGCCGTCGTTGTTGAAGCTCAGCGACAGCGTGCAGATCGCGCCGTTGGCGGCCTTCAGCTGGATGCTCATGTCCATCGCGATGCTCAAGCCCGGGTGGATCGGCCCCTGGATGGCGTTGGCCTGCACGATCGGCGATCCGGCCTGCCAGGCGAACAGGTCGACGGTGTGCGCGGCGTGGTGCCACAGCAGGTGGTCGGTCCAGCTGCGGGCCTGGCCCAGCGCGTTGATGTTGCTGCGGCGAAAAAAGTAGGTCTGCACAGCCATCTGCTGGAGATTGAATTCGCCGGCTGCAACCTTGTTGTGCACCCACTGGTGGCTGGGGTTGAAGCGCCGGGTGTGGCCGGCCATCGCCACCAGGCCAGTGTGTTTTTGCAGCGCCACCACCTGCTGCGCGCCGGCCAAGGTATCGGCCAGCGGGATCTCGCACTGCACATGTTTGCCGGCCTGCAGACAGGCGAGGGTCTGCGCGGCGTGCATCTGCGTGGGTGTGCACAGGATCACCGCGTCGACTTCGGGCAAGGCCAGGCTCTGTGCCAGGTCGGTGGTGACATGGCCGATGCCGTACTGGGCGGCGGTCTCGCGAGTTTTGTCCAGCTCGCGGCTGACCAGCGAGATGACTTCGACGCCGGCGATGTTCCGGATGCCGTCCAGGTGCTTGATGCCGAAGGCGCCGGCGCCGGCCAGCGCCACTTTGATCGTCTTGCTCATCGCGTGTTTTCCAGGATCAGGTGGCCAACCGCCGTGTTGCTGGCAGGCACATGGTAGAAGCGGTGCTTGACGGTGGGCGGCTTGCCGCCGTTGACATCGTCCATCGCGCCGCGGGCGATCAGCCACATCACCAGCTCGATGCCTTCGCTGCCGGCTTCGCGCAGGTAGTCGATGTGCGGCACGGCGGCTTGGGCCGCCGGGTCGGCGATCAGCCGGTCCATGAAGGCATTGTCGAAGCTGCGGTTGATCAAGCCGGCGCGCGGCCCCTGCAACTGGTGGCTCATGCCGCCGGTGCCCCAGATCTGCACCTTCAAGTCGGGGTCGTAGCTTTCGACCGCGCGACGGATCGCCTGGCCCAACATGAAGCAGCGTTTGCCGCTGGGCGCCGGGTACTGCACCACGTTGACGGCGAAGGGGATCACCGGGCAAGGCCATTGTTCAGGCTGGCCGCACAGCAGGCTCAAGGGCACGGTCAGGCCGTGGTCCACGTCCATCTTGTTGACGATGGTCAGGTCGAAGTCGTCCTGGATCACGCTTTGCGCGATGTGGGCCGCCAGCTCGGGGTGGCCGATGACCTTGGGCACCGGGCGCGGGCCCCAGCCTTCGTCGGCGGGCTGAAACTCGGCCGCCGTGCCGATGGCAAAGGTCGGGATCATCTCCAGGCTGAAAGCGGTGGCGTGGTCGTTGAAGACCAGGAAAATGACGTCGGGCGGGTTGTCGAGCAGCCACTGCTTGGAAAACTCATAGCCCTTGAACACCGGCTGCCAGTACGGCTCGCAGCTCTTGCCCAGATCGAGCGCGGCGCCGATGGCCGGCACATGCGAGCTGAAGACGCTGGCGGTGATGCGGGCCATCAGTTTTTCTCCTGCGGCTGCGCGCCGGTCATGTCATGGCGGTAGCGGTTGCCCTCGATGGACCGGCCACCGGCCAGCATCATCGCGGCGTAGGCCTCTTGGGTCATGCCGGTCATGCTGGCGGCCATGGTCTGAAAGCTCTTGCCATCGGTGGCGCCGATCTTGGCCAGGAAATAAATGTTGCCGCCGGCGGCGATGCAGCGGTTCAGGTCGCGGCTCAACACGCCCTGCTTCTGCTCCTCGGTCATCGGCCATTCATCGAGGTAGGCGCGTTCGTCGGCCTTGAAACGTTCGCGGTTGGCGGCCTTCATCAGCGACATGCAGAACTGGTTGAGGTGGTAACCCTTGCGCGATTGCTCGGCATCGAAGATGGTCGTGCCGGGCAGGTCCAGATAGGGTTTCTGCAATGCCATGGTGTCAAGCCTCCTCGGGCCAATAAAGCCGCATCGGGTTGGCCACCAGCAGCTGTTGCTGCAGTTTGGCGGTGGTGGCGATGTGCGGGATGAAGTCGACCAGCAGGCCGTCGTCGGGCATGTGGTCCTTCAGGTTGGGGTGCGGCCAATCAGTGCCCCACAACACGCGGTCGGGGAACTGTTCGACGATGCGGCGGGCGAACGGGATCACGTCCTGGTACACGCTCTGTTCCCCGCGGGTTTCGCCAAGAATCGCCTGGGGCCCGCTGACCGACAGCCGCTCGGGGCAGCTGACCTTGCTCCACACCTTGCTGTGCTCACGCATGAAACGCTCGAACAGCGCGAACTGCGGGCCGTCTACGGCCAAGCGCACATCGGGTCGGCCCATGTGGTCGACGACCACGGGGGTCGCGCATTGGTCATGGACTGCGCTGAAAAAGTCCCACAGCTCGGGCAGGTCGACCGCCTCGAAGTAGATCACCACATGCCAGCCGAGCTGGGCGATGCGCCCGGCGATCTCGAGCAGCTCGTCCTTGGGGGTGAAGTCGACCAGGCGCTTGACGAAGTTGAAGCGCACGGCACGCACCCCGGCCTGGTGCAGTGATTGCAGTTCGGCGTCGCTGATGCTGCGCTTGACGGTGGCCACGCCGCGCGCTCGGCCGCCGCTGTGCCGCAGCGCATCGACCATCGCCCGGTTGTCGGCGCCGTGGCAAGTGGCCTGCACCACCACGTTGCGGGCAAAACCCAGCTGGTCGCGCAGCGCGTACAGCTGCTGTTTGGAGGCGTCGCAAGGGGTGTATTTGCGCTCGGGCGCATACGGAAATTCGGCGCCGGGGCCAAACACATGGCAGTGGGCATCAACCGCGCCGGCGGGCAACTGGAAGCGCGGCTTGGCCGGGCCGGCGTACCAGTCCAGCCAGCCGGCGGTCTTGGTGAAATCACCGGTAGTGGGTTTGTTCATGGTCGCGCTCAGTCAAGGTATTTCAGGCCGGATTTTTCCAGCGCCTCACGCATGTTGTACATGTCGAGGCCCAGCACGCCGGCGGCCAGCTTGGCGCGTTTTTCGGTCTCGTTGGCCTCGCGGGCCTCGGCGGCATCGGCGACCTGCTGGGCCATCGCTGCGGGCACCACCACCACGCCATCGGCGTCGGCGATCACCACGTCGCCCGGGTGCACCATCGCCCCGGCGCAGACCACCGGCACGTTGACCGAACCCAGCGTGGCCTTGATCGTGCCCTTGGCGTTGATCGCGCGGCTGAACACCGGGAAGTCCATCGCGGCCAGGTCTTTGACATCGCGCACACCGCCGTCGATGACCAGGCCCAGCGCGCCGCGGGCACGGAAGCTGGTCGCCAGCAGGTCGCCGAAAAAGCCGTCCTCGTTGTCGCTGGTGCAGGCGGCCACGACCACGTCGCCGGCCTGCAGCTGCTCGGCGGCCACGTGCATCATCCAGTTGTCACCGGGCTGCAGCAGCACGGTGAGGGCCGTGCCGCAGACATGGGCGCCGGGGTAGACCGGGCGCATATAAGTCTTCATCAAGCCGCTGCGGCCCATCGCCTCGTGGATCGTGGCGACGCCAAAGCGCGACAGATTTTCGACTGCTGCGCGGTCGGCGCGCACGATGTTGCGTTG
>JAYVDE010000170.1:0-6847 GCA_043749575.1 Burkholderiaceae bacterium
GCGCAGCGACGGCGCGGCCGGTCAGCCCCCGAACCGGGTCGAGGTCGTCGCACTTCGCGCCTGAACTGGCGCTAGAGTGCGGGCCGGGAACGCGCCGCGTTCCGTACCCACCGCCGCGCATGCCCGACGAAACGCCCGCACCCGCCATCTCCTTCGCCGAGGCCCTGCGCTTCTGGCTCCGGCTCGGCTTCATCAGCTTCGGCGGGCCGGCCGGGCAGATCGCGATCATGCACACCGAGCTGGTCGAGCGGCGCCGCTGGATCAGCGAAAAGCGCTTCCTGCATGCGCTGAACTTTTGCATGGTGCTGCCCGGCCCCGAGGCGCAGCAGCTCGCCACCTATCTCGGCTGGCTGATGCACCGCACACGCGGCGGCATCGCGGCCGGCGTGCTGTTCGTGCTGCCATCGCTGTTCATCCTGATCGCGCTGTCGTGGGTCTACGTCGCGTTCGGCGAGGTACCGGCCATCGCCGGCATCTTCTTCGGGCTCAAGCCGGCGGTCGCGGCGCTGGTCGTGCACGCGGCGTACCGGATCGGGTCGCGGGCGCTGAAGAACCGCTGGCTGTGGGCGATCGCCGCGGCGGCCTTCGTCGCGATCTTCGGGTTCGATGTGCCGTTCCCCGTCATCGTGATCGCGGCGGGCCTGATCGGGCACCTGGGCGGACGCCACGCGCCGACCTTCTTCGCGCTCGGCGGCGGGCACGGCGCGGCGCAGACCTCGTATGGCGCCGCGCTGATCGACGACGCCACGCCGACCCCACCGCACGCGCTCTTCACGCGCGGTCGGCTGGTGCGCGTGCTCGCGACCGGCCTCGCGTTGTGGGCCGCGGCGTTTGGCCTGCTGGTCGTCAGCGTCGGCGTCGAAGGCACGCTGACGCAGATGGGCTGGTTCTTCACCAAGGCCGCGCTGCTCACCTTTGGCGGTGCCTACGCGGTGCTGCCTTATGTCTACCAAGGCGCGGTTGAGCACCACCAGTGGCTGAGCGGCCCGCAGATGATCGACGGCCTGGCGCTGGGCGAGACCACGCCCGGCCCGCTGATCATGGTGGTGGCTTTCGTCGGCTTCGTCGGCGGCTGGCTCAAGCAGGTGCTGGGGCCCGACGCCTTGTTCCTGGGCGGCGCGCTGGCGGCCAGCGTGGTCACCTTTTTCACCTTCCTGCCGTCGTTCGTGTTCATCCTGGCCGGCGGGCCGCTGGTCGAAGCCACCCACGGCAAGCTGGGCTTCACCGCGCCGCTGTCGGCCGTCACCGCCGCGGTGGTCGGCGTGATCCTCAACCTGGCGCTGTTTTTCGCTTACCACGTGCTCTGGCCGCAGGGCTTCGGTGGCCGCTTCGATGCGGTGTCGGCCGCCATCGTGCTGGCCGCCGGCGTGGCGCTGTTCCGCTTCAAGGTCGGCGTGCTGCCCTTGCTGGCGGGCTGCGCAGCCGTTGGCCTGGTGACGACCTTGGCCGGCTCTTATCTGCGCTGAAAGCCTCCGCCATGGACCCGACAAACGCGCTTGACCTGGCCAGTGAAGCCTATGGCGTGTCGGCCGCTGCGGTGGGCCTGGTCGCCGACCGGCTGCGCATCGACGTGCGCCGTCGGCCGGTGTTTGAACAGGCACCAACGCTGCTGCCAGGTGCCCGGTGGCACGACCCCGCCGACGTTGCCGGCTGGGTGGTCAAGCTGCCAACCGATCAGCCGGTGCGGGTGCAGCTCAGTCGTCAAAGCCCAAAAACACCGCGGCTTCGTCGACCGACTTGCGATGCGAAACCACCGCGTTGGCGGGGAAAGAATCGTCGGGCCAACCCATGGCGACGCAGGTCTGGATCACCTGATCGTCGGGGATGCCTGCTTCGGCGCGCACCACCGGCGACTGCATGATGCCCTGGCTGTTGATGACGCTGCCGAGCCCGCGCGACCAGGCGGCATTGACAAGGCAGTTGACCACGCCGCCGCAGTCGAAGGGGGCAATGTCGCTGCCCTGAATGGCGCGGTCATAGGTCACGACGATCGAGACCGGCGCGTCAAATTGGCGAAAACCACGCAAAACCCAGTCGAGCCGTTTTTCCTTGTTGTCGCGGGCGATGTCCATCGCGGCGAAGAGTTGTTTGGCAACCCCGATCTGCCGTTCGCGGTGCACACCTTCGTAACCTGGGCCCATGCGGAATTCGCGCGAGTCCGGCACGCCGGCCAAGTTGCGCTCGACATTGCCCTTGCGAATCCGGTCGAGCACCTCACCCGTGACCACATAAAAATTCCAGGGCTGGGTGTTGAGCGAGGTCGGCGCACGCATCGCGAATTCGAGAATTTCCCGAATCAGCGCCTTGGGCACCGGCTTCTTGAGATAGCCCCGGATACTGCGCCGGCCCTGCACCACATCATCAAATTTCATCGCTGTCTCTGGCATCGCTGGGCACCGATGTTAGCGCCGCAGCGACCCGGATGGCACTCCGTCGAGCGGCACGCGGTCAGCGCTGCTCAGCAAGCTTGGCAACAATATGCTTGGTGCGCCGTGCCGGTCAAGCCAAGGCACGGGCTGACTTTCCGGTCAGGCCCGCACTAGGCGTCGAGGATCATCTCAAAGCCGCCATAGATCATGCGTTTGCCGTCGAACGGCATGGTCATGTCCTTCATCCGCGCGTCGTCCATCACCTTCTTCATGCCTTCGTCGCGCACGCTTCGCGATGGCCAGGTAATCCAGGAAAACACGACCGTCTCGTCCACTTTGCACTGGACTGCCATCGGAAACGACGTCAGCTTGCCTTCGGGCACATCGTCACCCCAGCATTCGACCGCCCTCAGCGCGCCGTGCTCCTTGAATACCGCGGCCGCGAGTTCGGCATGTTTGAGGTAAGCCTCGCGCTTGGCTGTAGGCACCGCAGCAACAAATCCGTCGACGTAGTTCATGGCAAATCTCCAGGTGGGTCAGGGTGAATCGAAACAGTGTTGCAGACAAGCCGCCTGCTTTCAGCGCCCTCAGTTGGCGTTCGGGTAGCGGAACGCCTGACTGGGTGTGAACTCAACACACCGCATTGATAGGGCTCCCCACAAGGAGCCTCAAGTGCAAAACCAGCCAAGGGCATGTGCTCATTGTTCCGGTTCGCGGCACGGTTATGCGCCTGAACACTCATCGAGTTCTACCGAGGCCGGTAGATGAGCCAGCAAGCTTTCGACCGCCCGCACGGCGCGCTGCAGTACCACATCGTCAATTCGATGGGCTGGACGGGTTTGCGCTCGACGCAGGCCGATGCGGTGGCGCCGATCCTGGCGGGCAAGCACTGCCTGATCCTCCCGCCCACGGCCGGCGGCAAGACCGAGGCAGCCGCCATCCCGGTGCTGTCGCGCATGGCGACCGAGGAGTGGCCGGGACCGAGCGTGCTGTATGTCTGCCCGATCAAGGCGCTGCTGAACAACCTGGAATCCCGTTTGTCGCGCTATGCGGGCTTCGTCGGCCGAACGGTGCAGGTCTGGCACGGCGATGTCGGGCAGGGCGCCAAGGCCCGCGCCAAGCGCACGCCGCCGGACATCCTGCTGACCACACCCGAATCGCTGGAGGGGATGCTGATCTCCACCAAGGTGGACCGGGCGTCCTGGTTCGGCAAGGTGCGGGTGGTCATCGTCGACGAGTTGCACGCCTTTGCCGGCGACGACCGCGGCTGGCACTTGCGCGCCGTGATCAAGCGCATCGAGGCCTACGCCAAGCAGCCGATTCAGCGGATTGGCCTGTCGGCGACAGTGGGCAACCCGGGCGAGTTGCTGGACTGGTTCGCCGGGTCAGGTGAGCGCCAGATCGTTGGTTCATCGTCGGTGACCACGGATGCCGACGTCACGATCGACCATGTCGGCTCGATGGCCAACGCCGCGACCGTCATCTCGCGGCTGCACCGCGGCGCCAAGCGCCTGGTCTTCTGCGACAGCCGATCAAAGGTGGAAGAGCTGGCGGTGGCCTTGCGTGCGATGAACACGCGGACCTTCGTGTCGCATTCGTCACTGAGCGCCTCCGAGCGCAAGCTGGCCGAGACCGCCTTCGCCGAAGAGCGCGACTGCGTGATCGTCGCGACCAGCACGCTGGAGTTGGGCATCGACGTCGGTGACCTCGACCACGTGATCCAGATCGACGCGCCCAGCACGGTGTCGTCGTTCTTGCAGCGCATGGGGCGAACCGGCCGGCGCAGTGGCAGCCGCCGGAGCTTCCTGTTCTTGAGCACGAGTGACGAAGCCCTTCTGCTGGCCTGTGCGATCACGACGCTGTGGCGCGAGCAGTATGTCGAACACATTTCGCCGCCGCCGCTGCCTTGGCACATGGTGGCGCAGCAGATGATGGCGCTGGTGCTGGAGCGGCCCGGCCTGCCGGCTCACGAGCTTGTGGCGGTGGCACGGGCGCAGTTCCCCGAGCTCGACCCGGCGACTGTTGCAACAGTCTTCGACTTCATGGTCGGCAAGGCCATCTTGTTCATCAGCAGCGGCCTGGCATCGATGGGGCCAGCGGGCGAGAAGCTGTTCGGTCGCGGCCATTTTCTCGACTTGTTGTCAGCGTTCGCCAGCCCGCTGGTACTGGCGGCGCGACACGGCGCCACAGAGCTTGGCTACGTCGACCCGATGGCCGTTCAGCAGCAGAAAGACCGGCCGACCGTGCTGCTGCTGGGTGGACGAAGCTGGAAGGTGACTGCCGTCGACTGGTCAAAGCGCAGCGTGGCGGTGGCGCCGACGGACGACAAGGGAAAGTCGCGCTGGCTGGGCAGCTCGCGCTGGCTGGGCTTCGAGGTTTGTCAGGCCGTGCGTCGCGTGTTGCTGCGGGAAGGCAATGCGCAACTGGGTCTGTCCAAGCGCGGCAGCGTGCAGCTCGACGAGGTTCGCGCGCTGATCACCGCAACCGAGCGGCAGGGCTCGCTGTTGCTTGAGCATTTGCCCTCGGGCCGGCTTCGCTGGTGGACCTTCGCGGGCGGGGCGGTGAACAGCGCGCTGGCACTCAGGTTGGGCGACAGCGGCAGCGTGCGAGTGGATGATTTGTGGCTGGAGACGGCGTCGGCTGTTTCGGTGCCTGCGCTGATGCGAGGCCCAGCACTGTCGCTTAGCCACTTTGCCTTCGCTGAAGATCTTGCCAAGCGCACCGACTTGAAATTCTCAGGCTGCATACCGCCGGCTTTGGTGGTCAGCGTCATGGCCGCTCGATCACTCGATGAGGCCAAGCTCCAACGCCTGTCATGAGCCGGCTGTGAACGCTGGCCAGGAACCGCGCCTGGATCTGACCCGTATTCAGGACCAAAAGTGCCCGTGATTCGGATTTAAACCGGCCGCCATTTCCGATTCGATCACGTCACTGATTCCGAGCGGGTTCGGCCATTTGCGAACGAAGTGGGCAGCGCTAAGGCCATGCTGAAACAGCGGCCATTCAATGGCTTGTCAAATGCCTCGCCCGACTCATCCGGTGTGCAAGCTGCACGCATGCTGTGTCGTGCCTTGTTCGATCTGAAGCGTGCTGTGGTGCACCGAAAAGCGCTGGGTCAGCACCTGGGTGATGTTGTCGATCACCCCATCACCCGGGTAGCCGTTTGGCATCACCAGATGCACGGTCAACGCACTCTCCGTCGTGCTCATGCCCCAGATGTGCAGGTCGTGGATGTCGGTGACACCGGGAAGTTCGCGCAGGTAGCCAGCCACGGCCGACAGGTCGATGTGCGGTGGCACGGCGTTCAGAGCCAGGTGCATCGATTCGCGCAACAAGCCCCAGGTGCCGATCACGATCACGGCCACGATCACCAGGCTGACCAGCGGGTCCAACCAGTACCAACCCGTGAACAGCATGACCAGGCCGGCGACCACGACACCGAGCGACACGGCGGCATCGGCCGCCATGTGCAGATAGGCACCGCGGATGTTCAGGTCACCGGCACTGCCCTTCATGAACATCCATGCGGATAAGCCATTGACGACCATGCCGATGGCCGCGACGGCCATGACCGTGAGGCTAGCCACCGCAGGCGGCTGCGCGAAGCGCTGAACCGCTTCCCATCCGATGGCGCCGCAGGCCACGAGCAGGAGCATCGCATTGGCCAGCGCTGCCAGGATCGAGGTGCTGCGCAATCCGTAGGTGAAGCGCTCATTCGGGGTCTTGCGCCCTACGACGACGGCAGCCCATGCGAGAACCAGGCCCAGAACGTCGGACAAGTTGTGGCCGGCATCGGCCATCAACGCGGTTGAATTGGCCGCATAGCCGTAGCCGAATTCGACCGCAACGAAGATTGAATTCAGCGCGATGGCAACCATGAACGCGCGCCCATTCGCGCTTGGGTCGGCATGGTGGTGGTGGCCGCCAGCGTGGCCGTGGCTGGCGTGGCTGCCGTGGCTGCCGTGGCGATTACGGTCGTGCTCTGGTCGAGGCGCTGCTGCTTTCGGCGCGTCGTGCTCGCAAGCATGATCGTGGCCGTGATGGGAATGGTGGTGGTCCATCAGTCGGTGTCTGAGTGTGGTTCGGCGATGTGCTCCAGCATGTCGGCCAGCACCCCCGAAACGTGTTGATCGGCCGCGGCATAGAAGACCTGCTTGCCCTGGCGGTCCGCCTTGACCACTCGCGCCGCGCGCAGCAGGCGCAGGTGATGGCTAACCAGCGAGGGACTCAGTTCGAGTTGGCCGGCGATGTCGCCGACCGAGATCGGATCGTCGAGGCACGCCAGCACGATGCGCAGGCGGGTGGTGTCGCCGAGCAGGCGGAACATGTCGGCCAGTTCGGCCACGTCGCTGTCACTGGCCATGGGCAATAGTCAAAACAATACATAAACACATGTTCATATGATAGCCCATCGCCCGGGCTCCGCCAGGATTGCTTAGGGCAATGCTGAACAAGTCCTCGCGAGTGTGGGCGCCCTG
>JAYVDE010000171.1:0-6837 GCA_043749575.1 Burkholderiaceae bacterium
CGCCCTGGCTGGTGGCCGCCGTGTTCTATGTGGCCATCGGCCCAGCGCTGATCGCCTACCGGCTGTGGGGCCTGGGCGTGGCGCAGGCCGGGCCGGCGCTGGCGGCGTTTTTCAGCAACCTGACGCCGCTGTTCGCCGCGCTGCTGTCGGCCGCGCTGTTGGGCGAATGGCCGCAGGCCTTCCACGGCCTGGCGTTTGCGCTGATCGTGGCCGGCATCCTGGTGTCGTCGCGGCAGGCCAGGCGATGACGCCCGAAGCGGTAGACCGAAGCGGCCAGGCTGAGCGCCAGATGGCGCGCCTGGCCGTGCCCATGCTGGCCCGGGCGCCCTTGGTGGATCGACGGGCATTCGCGCCCGACGAGGATGGGACGTGAAGCGGCTGATCCAGGCGCCCAATCTGGCGATTGCCACGCTGTGGGCCGACGTGCTGAACGACGCCGGCTGTGGCGTCACGGTGCAGCGTGCGTTTGCCAGCGGCAGCGCCGGCGAGATCCCGCCCGACCAGGCGCTGCCCGAGCTGTGGCTGACCGACGAGGCCACCGAGCCCATCGCGCGCCAGCTGCTGCACACGCTGCAGCACCCCGTCGAGCGCCGCTGGGCCTGCCGGGGCTGCGGCGAGATCGTGGACGGCCCGTTCGACCAATGTTGGTGCTGCGGCGCCGCCGCGCCCTTGCCCGCCTGAAGCCTGCGCCAGCATCGATGTCGACCATGCCCACCGAAGCCGAAGCCGAAGCCGAAGCCGAAGCCGATGCCGAGACCATGGCCGAGCCGAGCGCCGACGCGCACGGTGGTGCCGACCTCAGCAGCCTGGTGCTGACCTTGATCGGCAGCCGCCATTCGGTGGCGCCCAAGCGCCTGCAGCCACCCGGGCCGGACGACGGCCAGCTGCTGCAGATGGTCGACGCGGCCGCCTGCGCGCCCGACCACCGCGGCCTGCGGCCTTGGCGGCTGCTGCGCATCGCCGATCACCAGCGCAGCGCGCTGGCCGATCTGTTCGAGGCCTGCCTGCGCGACCGCAGCGGCCCGCACGACCCCGCGCCCAGCGAACCGGATGTGGCCCGCAGCCGTGACAAGGCCCACCGCGCGCCGTGTTTGTTGCTGGCCGTGCTGAAGGCCACACCCGACGACCCCGAGGTGCCGCTGACTGAACGCGCCATCACCCTGGGCGCGGCCTTGATGAACCTGCTGCTGGCCGCCCATGGCCTGGGTTTTGCCGCCATGTTGACCAGCGGCCGCGCCGTGCGCAGTGCGCGCTTCGCCCAAACCATGGGTCTGGCCGCCGACGAGCAAGCAGTGTGCTTCGTCGCCATCGGCACCGCCCGCATGGCCCAGCGGCGCGCCCGCGGCAGCGCGGCCGACTACCTGGGCGACTGGACCGCCGGCCCCAGCGCCTAGGGCACACGGTGGCGTGCCGGGTCGGCGTCGCCGCCGGTCCCTGCCATGACGCGCTGCGGCGTACCCGCAGCCCACAGCACGGCATCGAGCCACCGTCGGCGCTGGCCGCAGCGCAGCCGTGTCGGCAACCACGCATCGGACAAACCGACCATCGGCACCGGGGCGACTTGACCTGCCCTGCGCAGACCCCGACACTGAACCAAACTCGGAGGATCAGCGTCATGGAAAGCCTGTCGATCTGGCATTGGGCCATCGTGTTGCTGGTCATCGCCTTGTTCGTGTTCACCGCCATGCCGAGGCTCCGCTCGATAGCCGCCGGCACCTCGGCCATTGAGGCGTTGTCGGCAGTGCCCGTGCCGCGTGGCAACAACGACAGCCAGTCCAAGGCAGAAGCGCTGCGCGACGCGCTGGCGCAACGCCTGCGACAGCGCTGCGGCGAGCGCGGTGTCCCCTTCACCAGTTTTGTGTCGATCAACGGCGCCGACCGCATCTGGCTGCGCCTTGAATTTGTGCAGCATGTGCCGCAAACACCGCTCAGCCTGCGCAGTGCGCTGTTGCTGGAAGTCGAGCGCCACGACTTCCACCGCTTCGAGAACCTGCTGACGCTGCGCCTGGGCCGGGGCCCGCAGCACATGGTGATCAACGGAGTCACCGAATTGCAGGACGCCGACATCGACACCGTGCTCGACTTCGTCGTCGGCACACGGGGCCCCTTGCCCCGGCTGCGTTCGCGCCGGATCCGGCAGCAGCCCTTCCAGTGGTGGCGCCCGAAAAACAAGGTGGCCCGAATCCGGCGCGACTGGGTCTCTACGGGCTTGTGGACCGTCGGCTTGCTGGCCTTCCTGGTGGCGCTCGACATCCTGTTCGATGGCTTGGCCGAGCCCAGCAATGCAGCCTTGCCCACGCTGGTCGCCGCGGGCTGCTTGCTGACCGGCATCGTCCTGAGCCGCCGTCGACGTGTCCATGTGCTCAACATCGGGCGACCGAACACCGATCCCCTGGCCTTGATCCGGCTCGACTCGTGGCAGACCACCGTCAACCACCTCGGGCCGCGCCACGCAGACGTACGCGAGGCCATCCTTCAACGGCTGGCCTCGTCGCTGCCCGCAGGCATCGCGGTGCAACCGGAAACCCTGGGCTATGCGTCGGTCGACGGCAAGGTCGAGCGTGAGCAGATCGTGGCCCGCTTCCGCCGCGCGATGGCCTTCGTGCACCTCGAGGCCTACGGCGACGACCTCTACGTCGCATGGGACTCGCATGTCAACGCCGGCATCTGGGTCGAGCAAGAAAGCGCCCGCGGCATCGACCGTGCAACCGGCAAGCACGTGGTAGCCAACCGCGTGGTGTCGGGCTGGCAGCGGCCGAACGAATACGACCTGAACGACGCAAGTTTCTTGACCGAGTGGATCCATGCGGGCGTGACCGCGGTGATACGACAGCAGGTGGCCGAGCACCAGATCGACCAGGAGATCGACTTCACCGTGCAGCGCGAGTCGCGCAGCTCGGCCTTACAAGCCGAGCAGGCAACGAGCGGTTCGAAGGCGGCGCGCCGCTTCGGCCTCGGGGCCTTGAAGCGCAGCGCCTGAGCCGGCCTGGCTACACCTGCAGCCGATGTACCTGGCGCGCTTCGACCTGGGTGATGCGGCCTGGCACGTGGCGGCGGCGCGTGTTCGCCCGACCGGTCAGGATGCCGTTCCCACCGCGGTGCGGGATGCCATCCGGTGTGGCGACTTGGCGCGCATCGCGGTGCGCTTCTCGTTTGCCGCGGGGCAGTTGCACAGCGCCATCCTGGTGCCGGGCGATTCGGCTGAAGCCACCAGCGCGGCCGTGGCTGCGTTGCGGCAGGCCGGCGAGCTCGAATGGTGCGCAGACCGCGCTGCCTTTGACTCGTTGCAGGCCGACATCGGTCCGCTGCACCATTGGCTGAACCTGCGTGGGGTGACCACCGCCTCGACTCCCATCGCGCTGAGCGCCACGCTTGCCACCTGCTGGTCCGAGTTGCGGGCCGAATCGACCACCGGTGCGGTCCAGTACCAGGTCAATGCGGTCCGCCAGCCGGCGGATGCCGAAGCGGTGCGCCGGCTGCGCAAGCGGTGCGTCGCGCTGACGGCGCAAGCCGCGGAGGGCCGCCTGCCCGACCGTGTTGCGAAAGGCCAGATCGACCTGCTGCAACGCCGCATCCAGAACCCCTGGCTGCTGGACGAACTGGTGGCCGCTGCACGACCCCAGGTCGGCGACTTGCTGGCTGGCAGTCTGGCGCAGCAGTCACAGGCGCAGGGCCTGCCCGGCGTGGCGTCCGAGGTGCTGGAAACCGGCGACTTCGCCGTGCTGTTTCAGACCGGCCTGGACTCGACCTGCTTACTGGCCGCCGATGATGCGGGCCAGGCCGGTCGCTGCTGGCGCGAAGACCAGTTCATGGCGTTGTTGGCGCGGGGCCGCTCGGCACCGGCGCCGAGCAATGGCAACACGCCGACGATGCGCTGGGATGTCTTCGTCAGCCATGCCTCGGCCGACGCGGAGGCCGCGGTCTCGCTGTGCACACAGCTCGAAGGGCTGGGACTGCGCGCCTGGATCGCGCCACGCGACATCGGACCGGGTGCGCACTATGCCGAATCCATCATCGACGGGCTCGAGCGAAGCCGAGCGGTGCTGATGCTGGTGTCACCGACGGCGCTGTCATCGCCGCATGTCCTGCGCGAGATCGAACGGGCGGTCTCGCTGCGGCGCAGCTTGTTCCCGGTCCGGCTGGCCGATGTGCAACCCGAAGGCGCGCTGGCCTACCTGCTGAGCGGTTGCCAATGGCTGGACCGCTGGCGGCAGGACGACAGCGCCACCGCGCGGCAGCTGGCCGCTGCACTGGGGGCACGGGGGGAGTTCGACAGCGCCGGGCACGCTGGAACTTAGGCGACTGCGCCCCCACAGGCCGCCGCCGACACTGCGCTGCCAATTTGCAGCCCCCCGGCAGCCCCAGGAGCCCCACCGATGAACCGCGTGCTCGCCCACACCGGCGCCCGTTACCCGATCGTGCAGGCCCCGATGGGCTGGATCGCGCGCACCCAGTTGGCCAGCGCGGTGTCGCGTGCCGGTGGCCTGGGCATCATCGAAACCTCGTCGGGCGCGACCGCGGCCTGCCAGCAGGAGATCCGCCAGATGGTGGCGCTGGACCTGCCCTTCGGCGTCAACCTGCCGATCCGCTTCTTGAAGGACGACGCGATGCTGCGCTTCGTCTGCGAGTCGGGCATCCGCTTCGTCACCACCTCGGCCGGCAGCCCGGCCAAGTTCATCGCGCCGCTGCATGCGGCCGGTATCGTGGTCTACCACGCGGTGCCCACGCTCGACCTGGCGCTCAAGTGCGAGGACGCCGGCATCGACGGCCTGGTGGTCGAGGGCTCGGAGGGCGGCGGCTTCAAGAACCCCGAGGAGGTCAGCACGCTGGTGTTGCTGCAGGCCATTCGCGAGCGGGTGGCCGTGCCCTTGATCGCTGCCGGCGGCATCGTCGACGGCCGTGGCATGGCGGCCGCCTTCGCGCTGGGCGCCGAGGGCATCCAGATGGGCACGCGCTTCGTCGCCAGCACCGAAAGCCCGGTCCACGAAGGCTACAAAAACGCCATCATCGCGGCCGCCACCACCGGCACCTGGGTGCTCAACACCAAATCCACGCCCTGCATCCGCGCGCTGAAGACCGAGTTCACCCAAAGCATCCACGAGGCCGGGCTGCTGCCGGCCGACAGCTTCCAGGGCATCCGCGGCGTGTACTTCGGCGGCGACATGAACGCCGCGCCGGCGCTGGCCGGTCAATCGGCCGGGCTGATCCACCGCGTGTTGAGCGCGCAACAGATCATCGAGCAGACGGTGGCCGAGTTCCACGCCATCACCGCCCGGCTGGGCACGCTGGCCGCGGCCGCGAGCTTCGGTTGAGCCGCTGCTGCTGCCCGCCGACCCCGCTGACCCCGCCGATCCCTCCCGACCCCCGATGACGCTGGCAAGCCGAGCCTTCGGCGCCCGCCGGGTCACTTCCCTGCCGTCAAGTCCCCCTTTCCCACACGATCCTGGAGATCACCATGAGCACACTCTTTTCCCTTGAAGGCCGCGTCGCGCTGGTCACCGGCGGCTCGCGTGGCATCGGCCGCATGATCGCCGCGGGCTTTCTGCGCCAGGGTGCCAAGGTCTACATCTCGGCGCGCCATGCCGAGGTCTGTGATGCCACGGCGGCCGCGCTGTCGACCGAGTTTGGCGCCGGCCGCTGTGTCTCGTTGCCGGCCGACGTCTCGCGCAGCGAGGGCATCGCCGAGTTGGTGGCCGCCTACGCCGCGCGTGAAGGCACGCTCGACATCCTGGTCAACAACGCCGGTGCGGCCTGGGGCGCGCCCTTCGACGAGTTTCCCGAGAAGGGCTGGGACAAGGTGGTCGACCTGAACCTGAAGGCGCCGTTTTTCCTGACCCAGGCGCTGCATGCGCCCCTGAAGGCCGCCGGCGCCGCCAACGGCCGCGCCCAGCCGGCCAAGGTGATCAACATCGCGTCGATCGACGGCCAGACCGTCAACCCGCAAGAGACCTACAGCTACGCCGCCAGCAAGGCCGGGCTGATCCACCTGACCAAGCGCATGGCGCTGCGGCTGGTGGAAGACAACATCGTCGTCAACGCGCTGTGCCCCGGCGCCTTTGCCAGTGACATGAACCGCACCGCCCGCGATGAGGCGCAGGCCGTGTCGGCGCGCATCCCCGCGCGCCGCATCGGCGTCGACGACGACATGGCCGGCGCGGCGATCTACCTGGCATCGCGCGCCGGTGATTACGTGGTCGGCACCACGCTGACGGTAGACGGCGGCGTCAACCTGGTGCGTTGAAGCGGGCCGGGCGAAGGGGTCTATCGCGGGCTGCTGCCCGACACCAGCCCCGGCCTGTCCTAGACTCGGTGCCATGGCTCGCCACCGGTCGCCACTGCCCGCTGTTGGGGCCCCCGCCTGCAAGCTGGTGTTGCTGCTGGCCTTGCTGTGGCAAGCCACCGGCAGCTCGGCGATGGCCTTGATGGGCTGCTGCCTGGCGCCGCAGCCTTGTTGTGTGGCCGTGATCGCCGCATCGCACTGCGGAGTCTGCGCACCGGCCGGCGTGATCGAGTCGGCGCTCGACCGGCCTGCCGAAGTTGCGGCGAGCACGGCCGTTGTGGTCGATCTGCAAGCCAGACGCTGGGCCGAACCGGTTGACGACATCTGGCGCCCGCCGGCGGCCGAGCACCTCAACCACCGCTTCAATCTCGCCATCAACCCATGAGGTTCACATGAAATCCAAGCTGTTGAAAATCCTGTCGGTCGTGGCCCTGGCGGCCACCTCGGTCCCGGTGCTGGCCGCAGGCGCCTGCTGTGTCGCCGGCGCCGTCTGCTGCCTGGGCCTGCCCTGCTGCCTGTAACGCCCATTGCGCCTTTAGCGCCTGTAGCGCCTGTGG
>JAYVDE010000172.1:0-6828 GCA_043749575.1 Burkholderiaceae bacterium
CTTCATCGAAGGCATTGACCGCAGCGCGAT
Source organism: Burkholderiaceae bacterium (assembly GCA_043749575.1). Lineage (GTDB taxonomy): Bacteria > Pseudomonadota > Gammaproteobacteria > Burkholderiales > Burkholderiaceae_C > Pseudaquabacterium. Next base: position 31 of record JAYVDE010000172.1, read on the forward strand.
CCTCGAAACGGTGCGCACCGGTGCCAGCGGCATCGGCCGCGGCGAGCGGATATTGCGAGTTTGAACAGCTCCATGAACACCCCCACCCAACAACCGTCCCACACTGGAGAAAAACCATGAAAGTCTATTACGACAAGGACGCTGACCTGAGCCTGATCAAAGGCAAAAACGTCACCATCATCGGCTACGGCTCGCAAGGCCATGCCCACGCCCAGAACCTGAATGACTCGGGCGTCAAGGTCACCGTCGCGCTGCGCAAGGGCGGCGCTTCCTGGTCGAAGGCCGAGAAGGCCGGCCTGAAGGTCGCCGAGATCGCCGACGCGGTGAAGACCGCCGACGTGGTCATGATGCTGTTGCCCGACGAACAGATCGCCGCCGTCTACAACGCCGATGTCGCCGGCAACATGAAGGCGGGTGCCTCGCTGGCTTTCGCCCACGGCTTCAATGTGCACTACGGCCAGGTCGTGCCGCGCGAGGACATCGACGTCTGGATGGTGGCGCCCAAGGCCCCCGGCCACACCGTGCGCAACACCTACACGCAAGGCGGCGGCGTGCCGCACCTGATCGCCGTGCATGCCGACAAGACCGGCAAGGCGCGTGACCTGGCGCTGAGCTACGCCGCAGCCAACGGTGGCGGCCGGGCCGGCATCATCGAGACCAACTTCCGCGAAGAGACCGAGACCGACCTGTTCGGCGAACAAGCCGTGCTGTGCGGCGGCACCGTCGAGCTGATCAAGGCGGGCTTCGAGACGCTGGTCGAAGCCGGCTACGCGCCCGAGATGGCCTACTTCGAGTGCCTGCATGAGCTCAAGCTGATCGTCGACCTGATCTACGAAGGCGGCATCGCGAACATGAACTACTCGATCTCGAACAACGCCGAATACGGCGAGTACGTGTCCGGCCCGAAGATCGTGACCTCGGAAACCAAGAAAGCAATGAAGCAGATGTTGTCCGACATCCAGACTGGTGAGTACGCCAAGAGCTTCATCCTGGAAAACAAGGCCGGCGCGCCGACGCTGATCTCGCGCCGCCGCCTGACCGAAGAGCACCAGATCGAAGTGGTGGGCGAAAAGCTGCGCGCGATGATGCCGTGGATCAAGGCCAACAAGCTGGTCGACAAGAGCCGCAACTGAGCGGGCCTTGAACGGCAGCCCCGCGCTGGCAGGCGCGGGGCCGTTCGCGGCGGCCGTCTGCAAGCAGTTGCAGACGGCTTCTTCGCCGCGAACTGCCGTGGATCAAGGCCAACAAGCTGGTCGACAAGAGCCGCAACTGAGCGCTTGCACGCTCCAACAGAACAGCCCGCCTCACCGGCGGGCTTTTTTTCGCCAACCGATCACAGCAGCTGCTCGGGTACCAGCGGGCCCAGGATCAGGTTGTGCAACTTCAGCCAGACCGACGATTCGGGTTCTTCCAGCAACACCTCGTCGGCGTCACCATCCACCACCCGCCATTGCAGGCCACCGGTGGGCGAGCGCTGCACCCGGTACGCGCTCTGCTCGCGGCTGACTCTCACCACCCGCAGCATTTCGCGCGCGAGTTGGGCGCTCTCGATGAACAGGCCCAGTTCGGTGTTCTGGGTTCGGGAGCGCGGGTCCAGGTTCATCGATCCGATGAAGGTCTTGTCACCGTCGACCACCGCGGTCTTGGCATGCAGCCGGCCGGTTGACGAGCCGAAGACCCCCAGCCGTTTGTTGCGCTGGCTGCGTGTCGGGCTCAGCTCGTAGAGCTCGACGCCGGCATCGACCAGTTGCGGCCGGTAACGTGAATAGCCGGTGTGCACCAGCGGCTCGTCGGTGGCCGCCAGCGAGTTGGTCAGCACGGTGACCTGCACTTGGCGCTGGCGAAGGGCCTCGAACGCCGCGATGCCCAGGGCGCCGGGGATCAAGTAGGGTGAGGTGATCGTGACCTCGCGTTCGGCGGTCCAGATCTTCATCAGCGCCTGGTAGGCCAGGCTGTCGGCCCAGGCTTTGTCGGCATTGCGATCCAGCTTGTCCGGTGGGTCGGCGATGGCCATCGCACGGCCCCACACCAGATTCAGCCGACCGGCGTCCAGGCTGTCGGTGATCGAGCCATAGCCCAGCAGGTCGGCTTCGGGCAGTGCTGGCGGCGCGCTGACACGGGCGTCTGCGGTCAGGCTGTGGAAGCGTTGGCGCAGCGTGACCACGGTGTCGCTGCTGGGCGACACGCTCTGGATCGGCCGCACCACCGGGCTGTTCCAGTAGCGGTCGAAGATGGCCGCCAGGTCGGGCACCACGGCGCCGATCACCAATGCGTCGAGGTCGACGAAGTTGTGCTGCACACCGCGCTGGAAGTAGTCGTCGGCGATGTTGCGGCCGCCGGCCACCACCATCGCGCCGTCGGCGATCAGCAGCTTGTTGTGCATGCGGTGGTTCAGCCGGTAGATATCCGACAGCGATGCGGCGAAACGCCCGATCAGGCCGCTTTGGCGGGCGCAGCAAAAGGGGTTGAACAAGCGCACCTCGACGTTGCTCAACGCGGCCATCGCCTGCAGCAGGGTATCGGTGCGGCTGGTGTAGAGGTCATCGACCAGCAGCCGCACCCGCACGCCGCGCGCCGCCGCATCGGCCAGTCGCTGCAGCAGCAAGCGGCCGGTGGCGTCGTCGTCGAGCACGTAGTACTGCACGTCCAGTGAATGGCGGGCGCGCTGCACCAGCTGCAGCCGGGCATCGAGCGCAAAGCTGCCCAGCGGCAACAGGCGTACGCCCGTCAACTCGGCTGCGGGCGTCGACGCTTGGGCGACCTGCAGCAGCACACTGTCGGCATGTGGCGCGAGCGCGGTCGAAGCGCGGCGGTCGGTGTCGTGCGGCAAGCTGCCGCAGGCGACCAGGTCCAGCGCGAGCAGCAGGCCCAGCAGCAAGCTGGCCCGGCGCCACGCTGATCGCGCCAGCGGCCGCAACGTGGCGATGAAGGCCGGCGCACCGGCCCAGGCTGGCTTGGGCATCGTTTGTCTCCCTTGTGACCCCGGATGCAAGCCCATACGACCGAAGCGGCAGCGTAGATGCACGGGGTCCGCTGCGGCTCGGGTATCCTTGAGATCGATCCTACAGCGGCCAGCCCATGCCCGATTTCAAGCCTGACCATCCCGACGTCTTCGCCGCCGACGACGAGCCACCGCAACGGCCCCGCCGCAAGGGCATCTACGTCCTGCCCAACCTGTTCACGCTGGCGGCCTTGTTCGGTGGCTTCTACGCCGTGGTGATGGCCATGAACGGCCGCTTCGACCAGGCCGCTATCGGCGTGTTCTGCGCGATGGTGCTCGACAGCCTGGATGGCCGCGTCGCGCGCATGACCAACACCCAGAGTGCGTTTGGTGAGCAGATGGACAGCCTGTCGGACATGGTCAGCTTCGGCGCGGCGCCGGCGCTGATCGTCTATGAGTGGGCACTGCGTGGCCTGGGCAAGGCCGGCTGGGCGGCGGCGTTTGTCTACTGCGCCTGCGCGGCGCTGCGCCTGGCGCGCTTCAACACCAACATCGGTGTGATCGACAAGCGTTTCTTCCAGGGCCTGCCCAGCCCGGCCGCCGCCGCATTGGTGATCGGCTTCATCTGGATCATGGACGACGCCGGTTTCCGCGAGGGCGTGCGCGACATCCCCTGGCTGGTGTGGACGACCTTCGGCATCACCTTGTTTGCCGGCCTGACGATGGTGACCAATGTGCCGTTCTACAGCTTCAAGGACTTCGGGCTGAAGAAGTCGGTGCCCTTCATCACCCTGGTGGCCATCGCGCTGGGCATGGCGCTGATCAGTCAGCATGTACCGGGCATGCTGTTTGGCTTGTTCATGCTCTACGGCCTGTCGGGCTACGGCATGTACGTGTACCGCCGCGTCAAGGGCAAGCCGGTGAGCGTGATCGCCACCTCGACCGACGAGCCCGATGAACGCGGCTTGCACGGATGACCAGCGCCGCTGCGTGCTACATTCAGCGCCCATGATGATTCGTTCAGTCGTTGCCGCCCAGGCAGCCGCGCTACTACCCGGGATTCTCCCGGCGCGCTGACCATCCACGTTTCATTGTTTTTACCGGATCGACGGCCCGCCAGCGCAACGCAGCGGGCCGTTTCCGTTTCCGGAACCCTAACAAGCTGCGTTGCCAACCCACCCCAGCTTCACCCCCGGAGAGTTCCATGCCGATGTTGTCCAACCCCGCCGCCAAGTACCGTGCCTCGCCATTGGTTCGGCTGACCGACCGCCGCTGGCCCGACGCCGTGTTGACCCAAGCGCCGGTGTGGTGCAGCGTCGACCTGCGCGACGGCAACCAGGCGCTGATCGAGCCCATGGACCCGGTGCGCAAGCGCAAGTTGTTCGACGCGCTGCTGCAGATCGGCTTCAAGGAGATCGAGGTCGGTTTCCCGTCGGCCTCGCAAGCCGATTTCGACTTCGTGCGCCAGCTGATCGAGCAGCGACTGATCCCCGATGACGTGACCATTCAGGTGCTGACCCAGGCGCGGCCCGAGCTGATCGCCCGCACCTTCGAGGCGCTGCAGGGTGCACCGCGTGCCATCGTGCATCTCTACAACGCCACCGCACCGGTGATGCGCCGGGTGGTGCTGGGGCTGGACGAGGACGGCATCGTCGACCTGGCCACCCGCCACGCTCGGCTGGTGATGGAACACGCGGCCCGCCAGCCTGGCACGCGCTGGACTTTCCAATACTCGCCCGAGATGTTCTCGGGCACCGAGCTGCCGTTTGCCAAGCGGGTGGTCGATGCCGTCACCGAGGTCTGGCAGCCGACGCCGGCGCACAAGTGCATCATCAACCTGCCCTCGACGGTGGAGCACAGCACGCCCAACCTGTTTGCCGACCAGGTGGAATGGATGCATCGCCAGCTGGCCCGGCGCGACGCCATCGTGCTGTCGATCCACCCCCACAACGACCGCGGCACCGGCACCGCAGCGGCCGAACTGGCGCTGATGGCCGGCGGCGACCGCATCGAAGGCTGTTTGTTCGGCAATGGCGAGCGCACCGGCAACGTCGACGTGGTCAACCTGGCGCTCAACCTCTACACCCAAGGCGTGCACCCGGGGCTGGATTTCAGCGACATCGACGCCATCCGCCGCACCGTGGAGCATTGCAACCAGCTGCCGGTGCACCCACGCCACCCCTACGTGGGCGATCTGGTCTACACCTCGTTCTCGGGCTCGCACCAGGATGCGATCAAGAAGGCTTTTGCCGCCCGCCGCGAGGGTGATGTGTGGGACATGCCCTATTTGCCGATCGACCCGAAGGACCTGGGCCGCAGCTACGACGCGGTGATCCGTGTCAACAGCCAGTCGGGCAAGGGAGGCATGGCCTACCTGCTGGAAAACGACTACGGGCTGGAACTGCCGCGGCGCTTGCAAATCGAGTTCTCGTCGTCGGTGCAGGCGGTGATGGACGCCCAGGGCAAAGAGCTGAACGCCGCCGACCTGTGGGCCATCTTCGCCGACAGCTACCACCTGGGTGAGGCCGCGCCGGTGATCGACCAGCAGCACATCGACGAGTTGGCGGGCGGCGGCGTGCGGCTGGCGCTGCGGCTGCGCAGCGGTGGCGAAAGCCTTGAATTGCGGGGCCAGGGCCAGGGCCCGGTGGAGGCTTTCGTCGAGGGCCTGCAGCGGGCCACCGGCTGCCGCATCGAGGTGCTTGACTACCACGAACATGCGATCGGCGCCGGTGCGCAGGCCCGCGCCGCGGCCTACCTGGAGCTGCGCATCGGCGACACCCGCACGTTGTTCGGTGTGGGCATCGATGCCAACATCGTCACCGCGTCGATGAAGGCGGTGCTGTCCGGGCTGCAGCGCTGTGGCGTCCCGCTCGTCACTGTTGCCGCCGCCGCCGCCGCCACCGCGACGGCCACCGCCACCTGATCAGACAGCCGTCCGAATCGAGGAGAACGCCATGCCAGACCAGCTCATCATCTTCGACACCACCTTGCGCGATGGCGAGCAGTCGCCTGGCGCGTCGATGACGCGGGACGAAAAATTGCGCATCGCCCGTCAGCTGGAGCGGCTGAAGGTCGATGTCATCGAGGCCGGCTTCGCGGCGTCGAGCCAGGGTGATTTCGAGGCCGTGAAGGCGATCGCCAACGCGATCAAGGAGGCCACCATCTGCTCGCTGGCACGGGCCAATGACCGCGACATCGCGCGCGCTGCCGAGGCGCTGGCGGGCGCCCAACGCCCGCGCATCCACACCTTCATCGCCACCAGTGCACTGCACATGGAGAAGAAGCTGCGGATGTCGCCCGACCAGGTCTTCGAGCAGGCCAAGCTGGCGGTGCGTTTTGCCCGCAACCTCTGCGGCGACATCGAGTTCAGCCCCGAGGACGGCTACCGCTCGGACATGGACTTTCTCTGCCGGGTGCTCGAAGCGGTGATCGCCGAGGGCGCCACGACCATCAACGTGCCCGACACCGTGGGCTACGCGGTGCCCGAGCTGTATGGCGAGTTCATCCGCACGCTGCGCGAGCGCGTGCCCAACAGCGACAAGGCGATCTGGTCGGTGCACTGCCACAACGATCTGGGCATGGCAGTGGCCAATTCGCTGGCCGGGGTGAAGATCGGCGGCGCGCGGCAGGTCGAATGCACCATCAACGGCCTGGGCGAGCGCGCCGGCAACTGCTCGCTCGAAGAGGTGGTGATGGCGGTGAAGACCCGACACGACTACTTCGGCTTGTCGCTGAACATCGATGCCACGCAGATCTTGGCAGCCTCGCGCATGGTCAGCCAGACCACCGGTTTCGTGGTCCAGCCCAACAAGGCGGTGGTGGGCGCCAATGCGTTTGCACATGCCAGCGGCATCCAC
>JAYVDE010000173.1:0-6821 GCA_043749575.1 Burkholderiaceae bacterium
GCATGCGCTGGGACGAGATCATGGTGGTGACGCCCAAGTGGCTGCTGAGCGAGCGCAAAGGCATGGGCAGCAAGCTCTCCGGTGATCAAGCACGTCTACATCGAGCGCCGCATGATCCCGCTGAACATCTACCTGCAAGATGCCACGCCCGAGCAGTTGAAACACGCGGTGATCGAGTACGGCAACGCCATCAAAGACCTGGTGGCGGCCAACATCTTTCCCGGTGACATGCTGTGGAAGAACTTCGGCGTCACCCGCCATGGCAAGGTGGTGTTCTACGACTACGACGAGATCGAGTACATCACCGACTGCAACTTTCGCAAGGTGCCCACGCCGCGCAACGAGGAAGAAGAAATGTCGGCCGAGGTCTGGTACACGGTCGGCCCCAAGGACGTGTTCCCCGAAACCTTCGCGCCCTTTCTGCTGGGCAACGACGCGGTGCGCGAGGTCTTCATGAAGCACCATGGCGACCTGCTGGAGGCCAGCTTCTGGCAGGGCCACAAGGCGCGGATCCAGGCCGGCCACGTGCACGATGTCTTCCCCTACGATGCCCACAAGCGTTTTGCCCACACCCGGGCCAGCTCGGCCACGATGTGAGCCAGGCGCCCGGCACCGCCCCAGACCACCCCCCTCGAAGCCCACAGGAACCCTCCATGGCCGATTCCATCGTCATCGTCTCTGCTGCCCGCACGCCCATCGCCGGCCTGTTGGGTGATTTTTCGGCGCTCGCCGCCTGGGAGCTGGGCGCGGTGGCCATCCGGGCCGCGGTCGAGCGCGCCGGCGTGCCGGGCGACAGCATCGACGAGGTGCTGATGGGCAACTGCCTGATGGCCGGCCAGGGCCAGGCGCCCGCCCGCCAGGCGATGCGCCGCGCCGGCCTGCCCGATTCGACCGGCGCGGTGACGCTGAGCAAGATGTGCGGCAGCGGCATGCGGGCGATGATGTTTGCTTGCGACGCACTGGCCGCGGGCAGCGCCCAGGTGATGGTCGCCGGCGGCATGGAGAGCATGAGCAACGCGCCGCATTTGATGTTCGCCCGCAAGGGCATCAAGTACGGCGCCGCGCAGCTGTTCGACCACATGGCGATGGACGGCCTGGAAGACGCCTACGAGCGGGGCAAGGCGATGGGCGTGTTCGCCGAGCAATGTGTCGACAAGTACCAGTTCAGCCGCGAGGCCCAAGACCAGTTCGCGATCACGTCGACCCGTCGTGCCAAGAAGGCCAACGAGGACGGCAGCTTCGATTGGGAAATGGCGCCGGTGACCTTGCCCGGCAAGCTGGGCGACACGGTGGTCAAGTTCGACGAGCAGCCGTTCAAGGCCAAGCTCGACAAGATCCCAACGCTCAAACCCGCGTTCAAGAAGAACGGCACGATCACCGCCGCCAACGCCAGCAGCATCTCCGACGGCGCCGCCGCGCTGGTGCTGATGCGGGAATCGACTGCCCGCGAGCGTGGCGTGACGCCGCTCGCCCGCATCGTCTCGCAGGCGGTGCACGCGCAGGCGCCGGAGTGGTTCGCCATTGCGCCAGCCGGGGCCATCCGCAAGGCCTTGCAGAAGGCCGGCTGGGACGCCAAGAGCGTGCAGCTGTGGGAAGTCAACGAGGCCTTCGCCGCGGTGACGATGGCGGCGATGCACGACTTCGACCTGCCGCACGACATCGTCAACGTGCACGGCGGCGCCTGTGCACTGGGCCACCCGATCGGCGCCTCGGGCGCGCGCATCGTCGTCACGCTGCTGGGCGCGCTGCGTCAGCGCGGCCTGAAACGCGGCGTGGCCGCCTTGTGCATCGGCGGCGGTGAAGCCACCGCGCTGGCGCTTGAGATGTGTTGAGCATGGCCACTGACCCATCCTCCCGTTCTGCAGAAAGTTCGAGCCATGCTGCTCAGTGAAGACCACCGCGCCGTGCAAGAGGCCGTGCGCCAGTACGTGCAGGCCGAGATCGCCCCCCACGCCGCGGCTTGGGACAAGAGCGGCCAGTTTCCAGCCGCGCAACTGCGTGGCCTGGCCGCGCTGGGCTGCTACGGCGTGGCCGTGCCGACCGAGCTGGACGGCGCCGGGCTCGACTACCTGGCGCTGGCGCTGATCCTGGAAGAGATCGCCGCCGGCGACGGCGCCACCAGCACCATCGTCAGCGTCACCAACTGCCCGGTCAACTCGATCCTGATGGCCTTCGGCAATGCCGACCAGAAGGAGCGCTTTCTCAAGCCGCTGGCGCGTGGCGACATGCTGGGTGCGTTTTGCCTGACCGAGCCGCATGTCGGCTCGGAGGCCGGCGGGCTGAAGACCACCGCCGTGCGGGAGCCCAGCGCGCACGGCGACCACTACCTGCTCAACGGCGTCAAGCAGTTCGTCACCAGCGGCAAAAACGGCGATGTGGCGATCGTCATGGCCGTCACCGACAAGGCCGCCGGCAAGCGCGGCATCAGCGCCTTCCTGGTGTCGACCTCGACCCCCGGCTACACGGTGGCCCGCATCGAAGACAAGATGGGCCAGCACGCCAGCGACACGGCGCAGATCCTGTTCGAGAACTGCCGCATCCCCGCGGCCAACCGGCTGGGCGACGAAGGCCAGGGCCTGAAGATCGCGTTGGCGGGGCTGGAGGGCGGGCGCATCGGCATCGCCAGCCAGGCGCTGGGCATGGCGCGCGCGGCGTTTGAATACGCGCTGGCCTACAGCAAGGACCGCAAGGCCTTCGGCGTGCCGATCTTCGAGCACCAGGCGGTGCAGTTCAAGCTGGCCGACATGCCGACCCAGATCGAGGCCTCGCGCCAGCTGATCTGGCACGCCGCCAGCCTGAAGGACGCCGGCCTGCCCTGCCTGAAAGAGGCGGCGATGGCCAAGCTGATGGCCAGCGAGATGGCCGAGAAAGTGTGCTCGGCGGCGATCCAGGTGCTGGGCGGTTATGGCTATGTCAGCGATTTCCCGGTCGAGCGCATCTACCGCGACGTGCGGGTCTGCCAGATCTACGAAGGCACGTCCGAGGTGCAGAAGATCCTGATCGGTCGCGCGCTGGCGCTTTGAGCGCTGCCGGCGCGGCGCGGCGCGGCCCGTCCGTCCGGCCGACGGTCAATCCTTGGGCAGATACAGCCGGTCGGAACAGGTGACCAGCGCCCGAGCCATGGCCATTTGAATGGCATCGACAAAGAGCCGCTGGCGGCATGTTCGAGGCGCGCCCAGTCGCTTGACACGCACCTATTTGACCGCCCCTCTGATGGACAATCCGGCGATGGCCGATGCGCATGCACTCCTCCAGACGATGGCCGCAACGCTGGACGGGCTGGACGTTGCGATGTGCGCGTTTGACCCGCAAGACCGCACGCTGCTGTGGAATCGTGCCTTCCTGCGCTTTTTTCCAGAGCACGCTGGTCACGTTCACGCCGGCGAAGCGTACCGGGACAACCTGCGACGCTTCTACGAAAGTCGGCTCGACGTGGCCGAGTGGGCCTTGATCGACCGTTACATCGACGAGGGTATCGCCCGGCATCACCGGCAGCATCGCCCCTACAACTTTCGCCATCGGGATGTCTGGCTTCGGGTGGCCTCGCTTGCCCTGCCCGATATCGGGCGCGTCCGTGTCTGGAGCCGCGACACCCAGCCACGGCTGGGCGACACAGAAGACATTCCCGCTAGTCAACCCTCGACGCAGAGCGTTGACAACACCGAACTGTTCGATCACGTCGGCGACGGTGTCATGCTCACCGACGCTGCCAACCGCATCACCTGGGTCAACGAACAATTCGTCCACCTGTTCGCGCTGACGAACAAAGCGGCCGCCATCGACAGCCCCTTCGAAGATGTCTACCGGGGTGCCTGGCGCAGCCATCAAGGCGCCGATCGATGGCTGTTCGACAACGGTCTGTCCACCTTGACGGAGAACTTGCGCTTCGCTGGCGCGCCGTTTGAACTGCCCTTGCCCGGCACGCGCTGGGTTCGCGTCATCGAGCAGCGCCGTCTGGACGGCGTCGGGTTCTTCGCCCTCGTCGACATCTCCTTGCTCAAACGCCAGCAGCAAGCGTTGATCGCTGCCGAACGACTGGCGCGCGAAAGCCAAACCCGGCTTGAAGAGAAATCGCAAATGCTGGAGGCCACGCTCGCGCTGATGGAGCAGGGCGTGATGATGGTCAACGCCGATCAGGTGGTCGAGGTATGCAACCGCAGGGCGATCGAACTGCTGGGGCTGCCTGCGGCGCTGATGGCCTCGAAGCCGACGTTCGCTCAGGTGCTGGAGTACCAATGGTCGGTCGACGAGTTCGCCAATGCGCCGGAGAACATACGGAAGTTCGTCCGTTCCGGCGGCATCATCGACCAGCCGCAATGTTATGACCGCCAGCGGCCCAATGGCCAGGTGCTGGAGATTCAAAGCGTTCCCATCAAAGGTGGCGGCGTCCTGCGCACCTACACCGACGTGACCTCGCGCAAGCGCGCTGAATTGACACAGCGCGCGCTTGAATCTCAGTTGCGCGAAGCGCAAAAACTGGAGGCCGTCGGGACGCTTGCCAGTGGCATCGCCCACGACTTCAACAACATCATGGCCGCGATCCTCGGCAACGTGTCCTTGGCCCAGGAGGCGGTCGGCGAGGGCAATCCGGCGCTGGTCTATCTTGAGCAAATCAACCAGGCCGGTCGGCGAGCAAGAAGCTTGGTGCAGCAGATACTGGCTTTCAGCCGCCAACAACCCCATGCGTTTGTCAGCCTGGCCCTGCAGCCGCTGCTCGAGGAGACGGTGGCGATGCTGCGCTCGACCGTCGGCTCAGCGGTGCAATTGCACTGCGTGCTGCCGGATCGCAGCTTGGGCGTGATGGGAAATGCCACTCAACTTCAGCAGGTGCTGATGAACCTCGGCACCAACGCCTGGCAGGCGCTGCGGGGCGACACTGGGCAGATCGAAGTGGGCGTTGAGGAAGTTGTGCTGGGCAGTGACAGGCCACCGTCGCAGCCCGCTGGTCTTGCGCCAGGGCCTTATGCGCATCTGTGGGTCAGCGACGACGGTTGTGGCCTGGTCGATGGCACCCGAGAACGCATCTTCGACCCGTTCTTCACGACCAAGCCGGTTGGCCAAGGCACCGGCTTGGGCTTGGCGGTGGCGCACAGTATTGTCGAGGCCCATGGTGGTGGCATCGCGGTTGAAAGCAGGCTCACGAAGGGCAGTGTCTTCAACGTCTACCTGCCGCTGGTCGACCACCCAAGCGAACCGCTTGCGTTGGCCAGCGTCGAGGCCAAGCCGCTGCGCGGCGATGGCCAGCACGTGCTGTATGTCGATGACGACGACGTGATGGCGTTGGTGGTGCAAGGCCTTCTGCAGCGCTTGGGCTATCGGGTCACGACCACGCTGGACGCGCGGGAGGCCATCGCGATGGTGGCCCGCGACCCCACCGGCGTTGACCTGGTGGTGACCGACTTCAACATGCCGACCCTCTCTGGATTGGACGTGGTGCGGGCGCTGGCCGCCATCAGCCCCACATTGCCGGTAGCGATCAGCTCGGGCTACATCTCGGACGAGTTGCGAACCCGTGCAGCGGAACTTGGGGTATGGGGCGTGATGCGCAAGGAGCGCACGCTGGAGGAACTCGGCGCCTTGGTGCATGCGGCGCTGGCAGCGCGGAAACGCTGAGTCCGGATCGAGCGGTGCTGGTCTGCGGTCAACGGTGTCGGTTGGCTGGACAGGCGCCTGGTTTGTGGTGGTCTGGCAGGGCGCAAACGGCGCTCGTGGTGTCTGGCGGGTGAGAATCGAGCCATGTCCGACCCCACCACCGCCAACACCGCCCCCCAGATCGCCTGGCTCGATGACAGCGGCACGCGACACACCGCCCGCTGGCGCTCACTGGCCGGCCACCCGGCGCCGGCCCGGGTGCAGGCCGTCGGCGACGAACTGGCCGCCAACGAGGCCTACCGGCTGCTCAACGCCGGCACCGCGCTGCTCTGGCTGGGCGACTACCAGGGTGGCCACCACCTGCTGCAGGCACTGGGCCGGCGGGTCGACGCCCGGCTGGCCCGCCAAGCCGGCGCGCCCTCCGGTCCGGCGACCCCGGTGACCCCAGTGACCCGGGCAACCCCGACCAGCCGGGCCAGCGCGAGAACAGCGACGACCGCCACGACTCCCGCAAATCCGGCGGCGCTGAAGCACGCCTTTTTCGCCCAGCGCCAGGCACAGGCGATGCGCGCCCGCATCCTGGGCGGGCTGCTGCTGCCCTTCGACGCCGACCACGGTGTGCCGCTGCGCCGGGCGCCCGACCTGCGCCAGCCCGGCCTGCAAGCCCATGGTGTGGTGGCCGAGCACTACGTCGCCTCGCTGCGAGAGCTGCTGGGTTTGGTCGGCGCGTTCGAGTGGCGCAAACGGGGCGTGCGGGTCCGGGCACTGGGCACGACGATCCACCCGCACCATGGCGTGTTTTCACCGGTGCGCGGCGAGTACGTCGACCTGGTGGCGCAAGCGCCGCTGCCGCCCGCGGCCGAAGCGCAAGGCGCGTTTGACATCGGCACCGGCACCGCTGTGCTGGCCCTGGTGCTGGCCAAACGGGGCTTGCGGGTAACGGCCACCGACCTGTCGGCCGCCGCGCTGGCTTGTGCCGCCGACAACGTCGGCCGCCTGGGCCTGGCGGACTCGATCACGCTGCTGTCGGCCGACCTGTTCCCCGAGGGTCGCGCCGGCCTGGTCGTCTGCAACCCGCCGTGGCTGCCGGCGGCGCCCAGCTCGCCGCTGGAGGCCGCCGTCTACGACCCCGACAGCGCGATGCTGCGCGGCTTCCTGGCGGGGCTGGCGGCCCACTTGGCACCGGGCGGTGAGGGCTGGCTGCTGCTGTCGGACCTGGCCGAGCACCT
>JAYVDE010000174.1:0-6819 GCA_043749575.1 Burkholderiaceae bacterium
GACGAAGACCTGCGAGAGTTGAACAACCCGCTGCCGCGCTGGTGTCTGTGGCTGTTTGTCATCACGGTGGTGTTCGCCGCGGTCTACCTGGCCTTGTACCCCGGCCTGGGCAGCGCCCCGGGCGTGCTGAAGTGGACCAGCACCGGCCAATGGCAGACCGAGCAGGACAGGGCCCACGCCGCGATGGCGCCGGTCTATGCAAAGTACACCGCCATGCCGGCCGAAGCGCTGGCCAAGGACAGCAAGGCCATGGGCATCGGCGAGCGCCTGTTTGTCAACAACTGCGCGCAGTGCCACGGCTCGGACGCCCATGGCAGCAAGGGCTTCCCGAACCTGACCGACGGCGACTGGCTGGGCGGCAGCGGGGCCGAGTACATCGTCAAGACCATCAACGCCGGCCGGGTCGGCATGATGCCGCCAATGGCTGCCACGGTGGGCACCGCTGACGACATCAAGAACGTCTCGCACTACGTGCTCAGCCTGTCGGGCAGCGCCCACAACAACGTGGCGGCTGAGCTTGGCAAGGCCAAGTTCACCGCCTGTGCGGCCTGCCACGGCGCCGACGGCAAGGGCAACCAGGCGCTGGGCGCACCCAACCTGACCGACAAGATCTGGTTGCACGGCTGGGGCGAACAAGCGGTGGCCGCGATGGTCATCAACGGCAAGAACAACGTCATGCCGGCGTTTGCGCAGCGCTTGTCGCCCGAGCAGATCCACGTGCTGGCGGCCTATGTCTGGAGCCTGTCGCAGGCCACCGCGGTGGCGGCGAAGTAAACCCCGGCAGCCACGACCGTCATGAGCGCCCCGAGGCCGGCCAAAGCCGACCGCCCCCCGCGGGGGTCAAGCAAAGTGGCAAAGCCACATTTGCTTGAGAGCGATTCTTCCAGCGCACCAGGCGCCGACGCCAGCGGCCTGGTGGGTGACGATGCCGCGATCGCGGTGGTTTCGCTCTACCAGAAGCAGCAAAAGATCTACGCCCGCGCCGTCAGCGGCGTGTTCGCCACCTGGCGCTGGTCGCTGGTGTGGTTCACGCAGTTGCTCTACTACGGCCTGCCCTGGCTCGAATGGAACAGCCGCCAGGCCGTGCTGTTCGACCTGGGTACGCGGCGTTTCTACATCGGCTCGCTGGTGCTCTACCCGCAAGACTTCATCTTCCTGACGGGCATCCTGATCATCGCGGCCTATGCGCTGTTCCTGTTCACCGCGGTGGCGGGGCGGCTGTGGTGCGGCTTTGCCTGCCCGCAGACGGTCTACACCGAGATCTTCATGTGGATCGAGACAAAGATCGAAGGTGACCGCATTGCCCGTATGCGGCTAGCCAGCGGTCCCTGGACCCTCAACAAGATCGGCCGCAAGCTCGCCAAGCAGGGCGCCTGGATCGCCATCGCGCTGTGGACCGGCTTCACCTTCGTCGGCTATTTCTCGCCGATCAAGGACCTGGCGGTGTCGGCTGCCACGCTCGGGCTGGGGCCCTGGGAAGGGTTCTGGGTGCTGTTCTACGGCTTCGCCACCTACGGCTTTGCTGGCGTCATGCGCGAGCAGGTGTGCAAGTACATGTGCCCCTACGCCCGCTTCCAGAGCGCGATGTTCGACAAGGACACCTTGATCATCACTTACGACGTCCAGCGCGGCGAGCCCCGCGGCTCGCGTTCACACAAGGCCGACCCGGCCAAGATCGGCATGGGTTCGTGCATCGACTGCAGCCTGTGCGTGCAGGTCTGCCCCACCGGCATCGACATCCGCCAGGGCCTGCAGTACGAATGCATCGGCTGCGCCGCCTGCATTGACGTCTGTGACGGCGTGATGGACAAAATGAACTACCCCAGGGGGCTGATTCGCTACGACACCCAGAACGGGCTGGCCCAGCACCTTACACGCCAGCTGCGGCTGGCGCGCATCTTCCGCCCGCGGGTGCTGGTCTACAGCGCCATCCTGGGGCTGATCGTGCTGGGCTTTTTCGTCAGCCTGGCGCTGCGCCACCCGTTCAAGGTCGACGTGGTGCGCGACCGTGCCGCACTGGCCCGGCTGGTCGACGACGGCCAGATCGAAAACATTTACCGCTTGCAGGTGATGAACGCCACCGAGCAGCCACAGCGCTACGCCGTCACCGTGAAGGGCCTGCCCGGCATCGTGCTGGGCGCGGCGCCCGAGATCGAGCTGGCGCCCGCCGAAGCCAAGTGGGTCACGCTGGGCGTGCGGCTGCCATCCGAGGCGGCGCAGCAAGCGGGCGCTGGCGCCCACACCATTCATTTTGACGTGGCCCTGGTCGAACACGACGCACGTGGTCAAGCCACCACGCGTGCCGCCGTCAGCGAAAAATCAAGCTTTGTCGTGCCACGATGACACGCCCTCTGGAGTACCGCCTTATGAACCCCCGCCTTGCCACGCCGCCAGCCGGCACTGTCTGCGCCGCGGTGCCCTGGTGGCGAGTGGGCATGGTCTGGTTGGTGCTGGGTGGCCCGGCGGTGGTGGTGGTGGCCAGCATCGGCACCGCCGTGGTGGCCTACGTCGGTGCCGACGAGGTGCTGGTCAATACCCCCTCGGCCCGCCACGCACCGGTGCAGCCCACCGGCAACACGCCGGCGGTGGCGGCCCGCAACCACGCCGCCACCGCCGCCGCCGCCGCAGCCACGGCCGCCACGGCCGCCACGGCCGCCACGGCCGCGCCGCGCTGAACCGCAGGGGCCCGCGCGATGGCAGACAGCAGTTTCAAGCGGCGGGCGATGGCCATTCTCTGGCCGTCGTTCCTGATGGCGGGTGTGCTGGAGACGCTGGTGTTTGCGCTGGTCGATCCCGCCGGCCTGCACGGGTTCGGCGGCGAGCAGGTCGAGCTGTCCGCCGCAGCGGTTTACACGCTGGCGTTTTTCGTGTTTTGGGGCGTCATCGCCACCGCCGGTGTGTTGACCCGGCTGCTCGAGGGCGACGCCGGGCACATCAACCGCGAAGGCGCCTCAGGCGCTTTTCGCCACTGACCGGGCGGCAGGCGCCGCACCCAGCCGGGCGAAGCCACCCGGTCAGCAGTTGGCGCCGTTGACCAGGCTCTGCAGCTTGTCCTGGTCGAGGATCCGGATCTGCCGCTGTTTCACGTCAAGGATGCCGTCGTCCTGGAACTTGCTGAAGGTGCGGCTCACCGTCTCGAGCTTCAGGCCCAGGTAGCTGCCGATCTCCTCGCGCGTCATGCGCAGCACCAGCGCCGACGCCGAGAAGCCGCGGGCCTGCAAGCGCTGCGTCAGGTTCAGCAAAAAGGCAGCCAGCCGCTCCTCGGCCCGCATGCTGCCCAGCAACAGCATCACGCCGTGGTCGCGCACGATCTCGCGGCTCATGATCTTGTGAAACTGGTGTTGCAGTTCGCTGAACTCGCGCGACAGCTCCTCAAGCTGGCTGTAAGGGATGATGCAGACCTGCGAATCCTCGAGCGCCACCGCGTCGCAGGTGTGGCTGTCGGTGCTGATGCCGTCCAGCCCCAGCAATTCGCCGGCCATCTGGAAGCCGGTAACCTGGTCGCGGCCGACTTCGGACTACACGCAGGTTTTGAAGAATCCGGTGCGCACCGCGTAGAGTGAGCGGAACTCATCGCCGGCACGGAACAGCGTGTCGCCCCGTGACACGGTGCGGCGGGTGGTCACCAGACTGTCCAGCCGGTCGATACTTTCGGGCGTCAAGCCGACGGGCAGGCACAACTCGCGCAGGTTGCAGCTTGAACAGGCCACCTTGAAGGGTTCAAGGCGCAGCTTTGAAGATTCAGCAGGGGTGTCCATATTTCATTATGGGCACGGAAGTGCTTGATTTGCGACAGGTGGCGGCGGCAACCAGGGATGGTGGGGGGGCGACCACGTTGCCGATGCCGCCGGGCGGTGTCGGCGCCCTGGCTTGCCACGGTGCCTTCTGCGCGTTTGAGGCAGATCAAGTCGCGCGCCAGGCGCTTTGGCACAGTCGGGCGTCATGCAGACCCGCGACACCGATCATGTGCCCGTGCTGACCGAGGCGATGTTGCACCGCCTCGACCGGCCCGGGCCGCGCTACACCTCCTACCCCACTGCCGACCGCTTTGTCGAAGCCTTCGGCGCGGCGCAATACGCCCAGGCACTGGCGCAACGGGCGGCTGGCGCCACGGTGGGTGGCAAGCCACCGCTGTCGATCTATGTCCACATCCCGTTCTGCGAATCGGTCTGCTACTACTGCGCCTGCAACAAGGTCATCACCAAGCACCACGAGAAAGCCGCCGAATACCTCGATGTGCTGGAGCAGGAGGTGGCGCTGAACGTGGCCCAGTTGGGCCGCGGCCAGGCGGTGTCGCAGTTGCACCTGGGCGGTGGCACGCCGACCTTCCTGTCGGACGACGACCTGAGCCGCCTGATGGCGATGCTGCGGCAGGCCTTCAAGCTGGCGCCGGGCGCCGAGGTCTCGATCGAGGTCGACCCGCGGACCGCTTCGCCCCAGCGCCTGCAACACCTGGCCACGCTGGGTTTCAACCGGCTGAGCTTTGGCGTGCAGGACTTTGATGCGGACGTGCAGAAGGCGGTGCACCGGGTGCAAGCCCATGAGTCGGTACGCACCCTGATGGTGGCGGCGCGCGAGATCGGCTTCGCGTCGGTCAACGCCGACCTGATCTACGGCCTGCCCAAGCAGACGCCCGAGTCCTTCCAGCGCACGATTGCCCAGATCGCCGAGTTGCGGCCCGACCGCATCGCGCTGTATGCCTACGCCCACCTGCCACAGCGCTTCAAGCCGCAGCGGCGCATCATCGTCGAGCAACTGCCGCCGCCCGAGCACCGGGTGCAGATGCTGGGCAACGCGATGGCCGGTTTCATCGGCCACGGCTACACCTACATCGGCATGGACCACTTTGCGCTGCCCGGTGATTCACTGGCCGCGGCCAAGCGCCAGGGCCGGCTGCACCGCAACTTCCAGGGTTACAGCACCCAACCCGATTGCGACCTGGTCGCGCTGGGGGTGTCGGCCATCGGCCGCATGGGCGCCACCTACAGCCAGAACGCCAAGACGCTGGACGAGTACTGCGACGCGGTGCGCCAGGGCCAGTTTCCGGTGGTGCGTGGCCTGACGCTCAGCCGCGACGATCTGGTGCGCCGGGCGGTGGTGATGGCGCTGATGTGCCAGGGCCGGCTGTCGTTTGAATCCATCGAGCTGGCCCACCTGATCAAGGTGCACGATTATTTCAAGGCCGAGCTGGAAGACTTGGTCGAGTTGCAGAGCCTGGGCTTGTGCGAGGTGAGCGCCGATGGTGTGACGGTGACCGCCACCGGCTGGTACTTCGTGCGCGCCGTGGCCATGGTGTTCGACCGCTTTCTGCGTGCCGACCAGACCCGTGAGCGCTTCTCCCGGATCATCTGAGCTGGCTGCCCCCAGCTTCTGACGTAGGCTCGTGCGATGGATCAAGCGCTGTTTCTCAGCGCCGTGCTGATGGGCCTGGCGGGCACGCCACACTGCCTGGCGATGTGCGGCGCCGCCTGCACCGCGGCGGCCGGCGGCGGCCGTTGGCGCAAGCTGCTGCCTTTTCACCTCGGTCGGCTGGTGGCTTACGCCGCCGCCGGCGCGGTGGCCGCGGCCAGCGTGGGCAGCCTGGCCGCGATGGGCCAGGCGGCGGCGGCGCTGCGCCCGTTGTGGACCTTGGTGCACATCGCCGCGCTGGCGCTGGGCCTGTACCTGCTGTGGCAGGGCCGGCAGCCGGGCTGGATGGAGCGCCTGGGCCGCACCCGCAGGCCGACCACGGGGCTGAACCGGGCCGGCATACACCGTGCCGGCGAGCACCTTGCTGGCAAACACTGTGCCGGTGAGCACCGGGACGGCGGGCACTGGCAGGTAATGGCCGGACCGGCCCGCAGTGCCGGCCTGGGGCTGACCTGGGTCGCCTGGCCCTGCGGGCTGCTGCAATCGGCCATGCTGGTGGCCGCGCTGGCCAACACGCCGGCCAGCGGCGCACTGGTGATGGCCGGGTTCGCCGGGGCGTCGGCGGCCGGCTTGTTGCTGGGGCCGGCGCTGTGGTGGCGGTTGTGGCGGCGGCTGCCCAGCGGCCGGGCCGGGCCGGGCACGGGTTCGGCCGCTGGTTTGTCGGCAGCTTCAGCCGCTGGTTCGGCTAGACCTGCGGTGCGCTGGGCCGGCGCCGCACTGGCCGGCGCGTCGGTCTGGGCGCTGGGTCACGGCCTGTGGCTGCGGCTGGCCGCGTGGTGTTTGGGCTGATGCCGGCCCGACCCGTCGGCTGAAAAGCTTGCGCGCCATGAAAAACGCCCGGCAAGCCGGGCGTTAGTTTGCCGGGCAGGCCGCGAGTGGCCCGCCCTGCGGCAAGGATTTACTTCTTGGCCGAAGCGGCAGCGGCGGGGGCAGCGGCCTTCTTGTCGGCAGCCTTGACGTCGGCCTTCGAAGCGGCGGCGGCGGGCGCAGCAGCCTTTTCTTCCTTCTTGGCATCAGCGGCGAAGGCGCCGGTGGTGGCGAAAGCGGCGATGGTCAGGGCGGTCAGGAGCTTGTTCATGGAAATGGTCCAATTCAGTCAGTTTGTAGAAATTGCCCTCCTGCATTGGGAGGGCCTAGCCAAAACGCCGCAGCCCGTCAGTCGGTTGACAGCGCCCATGACATAAAATCATCGGGTTTTCCCAAGCAAAAAAATTCCTCAACCAGCGCCCAGCGCGCGGAGCCAACGCACATGTACCAGCACATCAAGGTGCCCGAGGGTGGGCAGAAGATCACCGTCAATGCCGACTACTCGCTGAATGTTCCGGACCACCCGATCATTCCGTACATCGAGGGCGATGGCATCGGTTTCGACATCACCCCGGTGATGATCAAGGTGGTCGATGCGGCGGT
>JAYVDE010000175.1:0-6776 GCA_043749575.1 Burkholderiaceae bacterium
CAGGATGATGTCGGGGCCGGCGCCGGTGTTGGCGGCCACTGCGGCCTTGGGGCGCACGTCTTCCCAGCCTTCGTTGTCGACCCGCACCTCGATGCCGGTTTTCTCGGTGAACTTCTTGACGTTGATCATGTAGGCGTCGATGTCGCCCTGCACGAAACGGCTCCAGCGCAGCACGCGCAGCTTGGCGCCTTTTTCGGGCTTGAACGACAGCGCCTGCGCATGCACGGCGGGCGCCATCACAGCAGCACCCGTGCCCACCGAGGTGGCGACGGCGATGCCGGCGGAACCTTCGAGGAACTTGCGGCGATTGAATTCAGTCATGGGGGTCTCCTTCGGTGTCGGTCGGGATGTCAGGCGGGGAAATGGAGGCAGCAAAGCGGAGGCGTCAAAACGGTGGCGGCACAGCGGGGCGCTCAGCTGGGATGTGCGGGCCGTGCCGTGCCGCTCAGGCGGCCAGGCGTCGGCCGGCGGCGGGGTCGAACAGATGGGCACGCAGCGGGTCGGGCAGCAGGCGGATCGTGCTGCCGGGGGCGAAGTCGTGGCGCTCGCGGAACACCGCGGCCAGTTCGATGCCCTCGTGCCGGCAGGCGATGAAGGTGTCCATGCCGGTGGGCTCCATCACCACCACCTTGACGGGGATGCCGCCGGCGTCGGCCAGCGTCATGTGCTCGGGCCGGGTGCCGTAGACCACCGGCTGGCCGTCGACACCCCCCGCATCGGGCGGTGCGGGCAGCCAGGTGCCGTCGGTCAGTTCAACCTGCGCCGTGCCACCGCTGCGGCGCAGCGTGCCGGGCAGGAAGTTCATCGCCGGTGAGCCGATGAAGCCGGCGACAAACTGGTTGGCCGGGTGGTCGTAGAGCTCGAGCGGGCTGCCGGTCTGCTCGATCCGGCCGTCGCGCATCACGACGATCTTGTCGCCCATGGTCATGGCTTCGATCTGGTCGTGGGTGACGTAGATCGAGGTCGTTTTCAGGCGCTGATGCAGCTCCTTGATCTCGGCGCGCATCGCCACCCGCAGCTTGGCGTCGAGGTTGCTCAGCGGCTCGTCGAACAAAAACACCTGCGGGTCGCGGACGATCGCGCGGCCCATCGCCACCCGTTGGCGCTGGCCGCCCGACAACTGGCGCGGATAGCGGTCGAGCAGCGGCAGCAGCGCCAGGATCTCGGCGGCACGGCCGACCTTGCTGTCGATCATGGCCTTGCTCTGTTTGGCCAGCTGCAGCGAAAACGCCATGTTCTCGCGCACCGTCATGTGCGGGTAGAGCGCGTAGTTCTGGAACACCATCGCGATGTCGCGTTCTTTGGGCAGCAGGTCATTGACGCGCCGCTCGCCGATGCGGATTTCGCCGCCGCTGATCTGCTCGAGCCCGGCGATCATGCGCAGCAGCGTGCTCTTTCCGCAGCCCGACGGGCCGACCAGCACGGTGAAGGAGCCATCCGGAATGTCGATGTCGACGCCGTGCAGGATGGCCACCTCGCCGAAGTTTTTCTTGACTGCCTGGATCGTGACGCTGGCCATGCAATAAGGTCCTGAAGGTCGGCGGGCGGAGGCTGCCCTTTGAGTTCGGGTGGCTGAACCTCGCTGGGCCAAACCACGTTGTCGGGGCAGTGTCTGCATTGCAGCGGCAAGCCGCCATCGGGACAAATCGGGAGGCCGCGGCGGCTGAAAATTTGTATGATGACCTGATAATCATGCTACGCCTGACACCCTCTGCGGCGCTTTCCGGCCAGCCCGATGCACGCCCCCGCCCCTTGGTGGCCGGGCGCCTGTCCGACCAGTTGGCGGTGCTGTTGGGTGACCAGATCGACGCCGGCGCCCTGTGCCCGGGCGACCGCCTGCCCACCGAGCAGCAGCTGGCGCTGGCGCACGGCGTGTCGCGCACGGTGGTGCGCGAGGCGATGCACCAGCTCAAGTCGCGTCAGCTGGTGGTGTCGCGCCAGGGCTCGGGCGTGTTCGTCGCCGCCAAGCCGCAGCACCAGCCACTGGCCTTCGACCCGGCGGTGCTCGATTCGCTGGCTGCCGTCGTCCATGTGGTCGAGGTGCGGCGGGTGCTCGAAGGCGAGATGGCCGCCTTGGCTGCCGAGCGCGCCAGCCGGGCGCAGGTGGCCACGATGCGGCGCGCACTGAAGGCCATCGACAGCGCCGCAGCCGCCGGCCAGGACGGCGTGCTCGAAGACCTGGCCTTCCACCGCACGATCGGTGAGGCCACGGGCAATCCGCAATTCACGCTGCTGCTCGGCTTTCTTGAGCAGTACCTGCGCGAGGGCATGCGCATCACCCGCGGCAACGAAGCCCGGCGCAGCGATTTCATGGCAGCGGTGCAGTCCGAGCACCTGGCCATCGTCGACGCCATCGCCGCGGGCGATCCGGTGCGCGCCCGCCTCGTCGCGCGCGAACACCTGTTGCACAGCGAGCGGCGCCTGGTTGAAGGCGGCGTGATTTCAGGGGCCCGGCGCAAGCCGCCGCGGGCCACCAAAACAACCCTTCAAGGAAACCCATCATGAAACTGCTGATCACTGGCGGTGCCGGCTTTGTCGGTGCCCGCCTGGCGCGCACCCTGCTGCAGCGCGGCACGCTGGATGGCCGCACCATCAGCCGCATCGTGCTGGCCGACCAGGCCGCTGCACCGGCTGACTTGGTGGCAGACCCCCGCATCGAAGCCCGTGTCGGCCCGCTGCTGGCGCACTGCGAAGCCCTGCGCGACGACGCAGTGGACGGCGTGTTCCACCTCGCCTCGGCGGTGTCGGGCGAATGCGAGGCCGATTTCGACTTGGGGCTGCGCAGCAACCTCGACAGCACCCGTGCCTTGCTCGACGCGCTGCGCTACCGGGTCAATGGCGGTGCGTCGGCGGCCAAGTTGGTGTTTTCCAGCTCGGTGGCGGTGTTCGGCCCCGACGACGCGGTGGCGATGCCGGCCATCGTCACCGACACCACGCTGCCGGCGCCGCAAACCAGCTACGGCGTCCAGAAGCTGATCTGCGAGCACCTGGTGGCCGACTACACCCGCAAGGGCTACATCGACGGCCGCAGCGCGCGCCTGATGACCGTCACCGTGCGGCCGGGCCGGCCCAACGGCGCGGCCTCGTCGTTTTTCAGCGGCATCATCCGCGAGCCACTGGCCGGGGTGGAAGCTATCTGCCCGGTGGCGCCCGAGGTCGCGCACCCGGTCAGCAGCCCGCAGCGCACGGTAGAAGGCCTGATCGCCGTCTACGAGGCCAGCCGCGCTGCCTATGGCGGCCGTCTGGCGCTGAACCTGCCGGCGCTCAATGTCACCGTGGCGCAGATGCTGGCCGCGCTCGAAGCAGTGGCCGGCCCGGCGGTGCGCGCCCGCGTGCGTTTTGAGCGTGACGAACGCATCGCCGGCATCGTGGCCAACTGGCCCACCGGCGCCCGCGCTGATCGCGCCGCCGCGCTGGGCCTGCTGCCAGAGGCCAACTTCGCCGACATCATCCGGCAGTACATCGCCGACCAGGCCGGCAGTCCCGCGGCGCTGAAAGGCCTGGCATGACACCGCCACGCACACCGAGGGCACGGCCATGAACCAGTTCGATCTGCAGGGCCGCGTCGCGGTCATCACCGGCGGTGCCCAAGGCATCGGCTACGCCACCGCGCAGCGCATGCTGGCCTCGGGTGCCAGCGTGGTGTTGTGGGACATCGACGGCGCCCGCCTGGCCACCGCGCTGCAGGCGCTGGCGGCGCTGGGCACGGTCAGCGGCGACACCGTCGAGCTGACCGACGAGGCCTCCGTGGCTGCAGCCACCGCTGCGGCGACCGCCCGCCACGGCCGCATCGACATCCTGGTCAACAACGCCGGCATCACCGGCGGCAATGCGCCGACCTGGGAGCTGTCGCCCGCGGTTTGGCGCCAGGTGGTCGAGGTCAACCTGATCGCGCCCTTCCTGACCTGCCGCGCGGTGGTGCCGCAGATGATCGCCCAGGGCTACGGTCGCATCGTCAACATCGCCTCGGTGGCCGGCAAGGAGGGCAACCCCAACGCCAGCCACTACAGCGCCAGCAAGGCCGGGTTGATCGGCTTGACCAAATCGCTGGGCAAAGAGCTGGCCACCAAAGGCGTGCTGGTCAACGCGGTGGCGCCGGCGGCAGCGCGCACGGCGATCTTCGACCAGATGTCGCCCGCGCACATCGGCTTCATGCTGGGCAAGATCCCGATGGGCCGCCTGGTCACGGTCGACGAGATCGCCGCGATGGTGACCTGGCTGGCGTCGGAGGAGTGCAGCTTTTCGACCGGCGCGGTGTTTGATCTGTCGGGCGGGCGGGCGACTTACTGAGTGCCGTTCACCGCGGTGCGCCGCGGTGAAGCTGCCGGGCACCCGCCAAGCGGCGCGTAGTTCTGCAGTGGCGCTGGTGGCGCTGGTGGCGCTGGTGGCGCTGGTGGCGCGTAGGCGCTGGCTCAGCCGCCGTAACGCTGCCGGGCCAGCGCCGCGCCTGCGGTCAGCGCCGCCAGCTTGGCCTCGGCCACCGCGCGGGGCATCGGCGCCAGGCCGCAGTTGGTGCAGGCGATCAACCGCTCACGCGGCACAAACTGCAGCGCGCGGCCGATGGTGTCGGCCACTTCCTCGGGTGTCTCGATGGTCTCGCTGGCGACATCGATCACGCCCACCATCACATCCTTGCCCTTGAGCAGCGCCATCAGCTCGGCCGGCACCCGCGAGTGGATGGACTCCAGGCTGACCTGGTCGATGCTGCTGGCGGCCAACGCCGGCAGCACCAGCTCGTACTGGCGCCATTCATCGCCCAGCGTCTGCTTCCAGTCGATGTTGGCCTGAATGCCGTAGCCGTAGCAGATGTGCACCGCCGTCTTGCACGGCCGACCACTGGCCAGGCCGGCCTCGTGCAGGCCTTGCGCTGCACGTTCCAGCGCCTTGACGCCCCAGTCGGCGGCGTCGGCCATGTAGACGTTGAAGGCCGGCTCGTCGAATTGGATGATGTCGACGCCGTCGGCTTGCAGCGCCAGCGCTTCCTGGTTCAGTAGTTCGGCGAACGCATACGCCAGTTTCACCCGGTCGCCGTAAAAACGGTCGGCCACGGTGTCGACGATGGTCATCGGGCCGGGCAGGGTGAACTTGATCTTGTGCGCGGTGTGGGCCCGCAAAAAACGCGCCTCGGTGGCGTGCACCCGGCCCTTCAGCGTCAGCGCCGCCACCACCTGCGGCACCATCGCCTTGTAGCGGTCATTGCGGATGCCCATCTCGACCTTGTGTTCGAAGTCGATGCCCGCCACCTGCTCCAGGAAGCCGTGCACAAAGTGCTGGCGCGACATCTCGCCGTCGCCGATCACGTCGACCCCGGCGTCCTCCTGGGCCTTGATCCACAGCAGCGTGGCGTCGAGCTTGTCCTGCGCCAGTGCGGCGCCTTCGGCCTGCCAGCTTGGCCACAGCTTGCCGGTCTCGGCCAGCCAGGCGGGTTTGGGCAGGCTGCCGGCAATGGCGGTATCGAACCTCGGTGTCTCCTGGGTTTATTGCGAATGAGCGGACAGCATAGCCGGGGAGCGGCTGCCGGCTTGTTGCTGACTTGGGTGGGTTGCCGGAAAGCCGGCGCTCCGTGTTCTGCGCGAGCACCACCCCGACGCGCCAGCACCACCGTGGCGTCGACGCGGGGCTGAACGCACCGATCACCACCGCCGCGTCCAGGACGAGGGCGCCGGGTGACCGGATGACCGGATGACGTAGGTAGAGGAGGAGCCGACGGGCTTGCGCCAGCAAGTGCGTCGGCGGGGGAGTGAGCTCGGACACAAACGGAAGTTGCGAGTCGATGTGCTTGTCATGTCGTGTCTCCCGTTCAATGTCCGATCTGCCGTCAGGTTGTCAGCGAAGCCGCACGGGCCGGTGTTCGGCAAGAAACCCGCGCAGCTCGTGTTCACTGGTGAATTCGCGCCGTTCGCCGGTTCGCAGGTCCTGGACGAAAAAGCGCCGCTTGCCGCGCCCGACCATCACCCGCAACAGATAGCTGCGCTGTCGCATCGAGCAGGTAGCAGGGATCACGACGCAACCCTAATCGGGAAGCGTCAATGAAACGTCAATGCGGCGTGGGCGCGGCGCCAAGCAGGGGCAGTGAATCGGCGGCTTCTTCAGCACGGGAGACTTCGCTGGCGTGATGGCCGCGTGCCAGCAAGCCTCCCACGCCGTCAGAACTTGAGCGAATCGCGCCAGTGGATCGCTGCGGCCTCGGTGGCCACTGCGTCGGCCACCTCCAGCACGGGTTCCAGTCGAAACTGGAAGACAGCGAAGGCGGTGGTCAGCCGATGGATGTCGGCCGGCTGGTCGGTGGCGATCACCGCATAACCCCCGAACTCGCCGATGCGCACCAAAAACTGCTCGAAGTGCAGCGACGCCGGCATCTCCCATTTCTGGAATACCGACAGCACGCGCTTTTGCGCACCTTCGTAGTCGGCATAGGAGCCGCCGGGCCGCTCCCACCAAGTCAAAACGTATTTCATGTTCAGCTCCTCGGGCAGTGAAGCTGCCCGCAGAGACAAGATTGAAGGGGTGCACCCCACAAATGACTTACAGCAAAACGATTTTTATAACGCCCATGACGATAATTGTGAGCGCCGGGGGACCGACTCGACCGGCCTGCATTGACGGCCCGCCCACGCGGAACAGGCGACGCACCATGACAAGGCCTTTCACGACGAAGACTGGGCCGCGTGCTGCGCAACCGCCCCTGGCCAAGCTCACGCGCCCGCGCAGCGACGGCTTGGTGCCGCGCGAGCGGCTGTTCATCAAGCTCGACGCCGCCCGCCAGGTGCCGCTGG
>JAYVDE010000176.1:0-6758 GCA_043749575.1 Burkholderiaceae bacterium
CCAGCTGAATGCCGGTTTGCGCCGACTCCAGGATATTGTGATCCTTGTCGATCAGCATCGCGCTCGGCAGATTGCGCGCGGCAGCGCCTGCCGTCAGCAGTTCGCGAAACGTCGCGCGATCCTGGTCGTACAATGGCCGGGCATGGGCGATATCGTTGGCCATTCCTTGAATGTCGCCACTGATAAGTTGCGCGTGTTCGTTGGTATAGGCCCGGGCAATGCTCAGCGAGTTCTGGATCGCTTCGCGCGTCGGGCCTGAAAACAGCCGGTCGAATCCGCGATCGATGGTGACATTGGCGACGATCGCCACCATGACCGCCGGCAACACCGCCACCACCAGCACCGCCACGCCCACCCCCACCGCTCCCATGGCACCCACGCCCTCCGCCCTGCCCGCCATCAGCTGGCCCGATCCGGCCCGCGAAACCGCGTTCTGGCAGTGGTTCCAGCCACTGGCAGGGCTGCACGGCTTGCAGCCGGCCACGCTGGCGCCGGCGTCGACCGACGCCAGTTTCCGCCGCTACTTCCGCGTGATGGGCGACGACGGCAACAGCCGCATCGTGATGGACGCGCCGCCGCCGCAAGAAGACGTGCGGCCGTTTGTCGATGTGGCGCGCCGCATCCACGCGGCCGGCCTGCACGCACCGGCCGTGCTGGCGGTCGACGCGGCGCAGGGCTTCGTGTTGCTGGCCGACCTGGGCGACCGGCTGTACCTGCACGCACTGCAGCAGGCCGAGCCGGTGGAGGCCGACCGCCTGATGCGCGACGCCGTGACCGCGCTGGTGCACTGGCAGCGCCAAGTCGATGGCGGCGACCTGCCGGTTTACGACGACGCCCTGCTGCGGCGCGAGCTGGCCTTGTTTCCCGAGTGGTGCGTGGCGCGCGAATACGGCATCACCTGGACTGCCCAGCAGCAAGCCACCTGGGACAAGCTGTGCAACACCCTGGTGGCCAGAGCGCTGGCGCAGCCGCAAGTGGTGGTGCACCGCGACTGGATGCCACGCAACCTGATGGTGGCCACGCCCAACCCGGGCATCCTCGACTTTCAGGATGCCGTGCTGGGCCCGGTGACCTACGACATTGCCTCGCTGCTGCGCGACGCTTTCCTGTCGTGGGAAGAAGACCAGGAGATCGACTGGGCCGCCCGCTGGTGGCAGCAGGCGCGTGCGGCAGGCGTGCTGGGCGAGCATGTCTTCGCCACCGATTTCGGCGACTGCTGGCGGGCGATCGAATGGATGGGCCTGCAGCGCCACTTGAAGATCCTGGGCATCTTCTGCCGGCTGAAGCACCGCGACGGCAAGCCGGCCTACGCCGCCGACCTGCCGCGCTTTTTCGCCTACGCCAGCAAGGTGGCGCTGCGCTACCGCGAGCTGAAGCCGCTGATCGCGCTGTTCGAGCCGATGACCGGCTCGCTGACGACCACCGGGTTCTCGATGCGCTAGGAGCCTGCCGGACTTGGGGCGTCGACAAGCGAGAAACGGCCCCAGCGAGGACAGTTTTTGCTGGATTTGCCGGCCCATAGCCAAGCTATGGGACAAAAAGACGGCTAAAAATGGGCCGCTGCGGCCGCTTCGCAGCCGACGATCCGCAAGCCCGACAGACTCCTAGCCTGCCGGGCACGGCCAGGCCTGCGTCTCACAGCCTGCGGCGGCCAGCCAGGGGTCGCGGTCCTCGCCGCCAAAAACGTCGATCAAGAAATCCAGAAACACCCGAGTGCGCGCCGGCAAGTGCTTGCGGCTGGGCATCGCGACCCACAGCGTGATCGAGAACAGCCGCCAGGCCGGCAGCACCCGCTCCAGCGCATGCTCCATCAGTGCGTCTTCCAGCAGCCCGGCGATGCCCAGGCCGTGCAGCGCGGCGGCGTAGGTGGTGTCGATGTGGCTGGTCGACAGCACCGGACGCTGCGGCACCAGCGTGACCGTCTCGGCCGGCGTGTCGTCGGGGCCCAGCACACCCGCCACAAACGTGATGCCCCGTTGCAGGTCGCTGATCGGCGGCAGCAAGGTGTCGTGGTGACGCAGCTCGTCGGGGTGCGTGGGCCGGCCGCGGCGGTCCAGGTACTCGGGTGACGCGCACAGCACAACCTCGGTGCGGGCCAGCCGCCGGGCGATGAACTCGCCGCTCAGCGGCTGGCGGCTGGCCACCAGCGTCAGGTCGTAGGCCTCGTCCAGCGTCTCCACCGGGCCGGGTGAGTGCAGTTCCACCGTCACCTGCGGATACAGCTGGTAAAAGCGGCCAAGGTGCTTGGTCAGCTGGTGCACGGCCAGCGCGGGCGGCACCAGCACCCGCAAGTGGCCACGCGGCTCGGACGTGGCGTTGCCCACCAGCACCTCAGCCTCGTCGACGTCGGCCAGGATCTGGCGCACCCGCAGCAGGTAATCGTCGCCGACCTCGGTCAACGCCAGCCGGCGGGTGGTGCGGTTCATCAGCCGAGCGCCCAAGTGCTCTTCCAGCTCGGCCACCACGCGGGTGACCACGGCCGGCGCCAGGTCGAGGGCGCGCGACGCGGCGGCAAAGCTGCCTTCGTCGACCACCCGCGCAAACACCCGCATCGCTCGCAATTTATCCACCGCGAATTGTCCCGCGAAGCCGCCGCGGGCTGTGCGGTTATTGCAATTGACACCACAAACCGACTTCAACCCGCCGATTGTTCGCGTTTTGTCAATGAACCATTGCCGCCGTGCGGCTGTTTCAAGCAAGGGTTATTACTTATATTTCAGTCCATCGATGAGCCATAGCCGCAAAGCAAGGGCTCACCGAGGCTGGTCACAACCGCAGCGCCCACTGGCAACGCGGCCCGTGCCGGATCTCAAGCAACCCGTCTCAAATCCAGGAGTTCAGCATGTCCGTCAACAAATCCCTCATCACCATCGCCACCATCGCCGCCGCCGCCCTGTTCAGCGCCGGCAGCGTGTTCGCCCAGGAAGCCACCTCCGACAGCTGGATGCGTGCCGGCCTCGGCGGCAAGACCCGCGCCGAGGTCAGCACCGAGTTGGCCGCCGCCCGCCAGAGCGGCCTGAGCAGGGCGTGGTCGGCCGGTTACTTCGAGCCGGTGTCGACCCGCCTGCTGCGCGCCCAGGTCAAGGCCAGCACGCAGCAGGCGATTGCCAGCGGCGAGGTCAAGGCGATCAACGCCGAGGTCTACAGCTTCACGCCGGTGGCCGCGCAAAAGCTGGCGCAAGCCACGAAGTGATGCGCCGACCCAGGCCAGGGTGGTCTGGGTTCGTCGCGCCCTGAACGCAACACGGCGGACCCTGGGGCCCGCCGTTTTTCATGGCGCTGGTCGTCAAGGCGCCGACCGCCATGCCGCGCGCCGATCAGGGGTGCAGCGCGATCACCTGGGCCACCGCCGCGGTCAGCCGCTTGGCATAGGGCACGTGCAGGAATTCATTGGGCCCGTGGGCGTTGCTCTTGGGGCCCAGCACGCCGCAGACCATCATCTGCGCCGCCGGAAAGCGTTGCTGCAACAGTCTCATCAGCGGAATCGTGCCGCCCTGGCCGATGTAGGCCAGCGGCGCGTCGAACTGGGCCATCGACGCGCTGTTCAGCGCCGCTTCGAGCCAGGGCGCCAGCGTGGGGGCGTTCCAGCCGGTCGTGCCCAGCGCGCCGGCGCGGCCGTCGGGGTGAAAGGTGACTTTCGCGTTGTAAGGCGCGTTGTCTTCGAGCAGCGCTTTCAGCGTGATCGAGGCCTGGTGGCCGTCGACCAGCGGCGGCAGCCGCAGGCTCAGCTTGAAGGCGGTGTACGGCCGCAGCACGTTGCCGGCGCTGCTCATCTCGGGGAAGCCGTCGACCCCGGTGACCGACAGCGTGGGCCGCCAAGTGCGGTTGAGCAAGGCCTGAACCGGGTCGGTGGTGGTCGGCAGCGTGGCCGTGCCGTCGGCGCCACAGGCCCAGGGGAAGGTCTTCCAGGCCTGCTCGCCCAGGATCGCGGCGGCCGCGCGCATTTGATCGGCGCGGTCGGTCGGCAACTGGCAATGGAAACTCTCGGGCAGCAGCCGGCCGCTGGCCGAATCCTCCAGCCGGTCGAGCACGTTGCGCAGGATGCGAAAGCTCGACGGCACGACGCCGCTTGAATCACCCGAGTGCACGCCCTCGGTCAGGATCTCGACCTTCAGCACACCCGAGACCATGCCGCGCAGGCTGGTGGTGAGCCACAGCTGGTCGTAGTTGCCGGCGCCCGAGTCGAGGCAGACCACCAGGCTGATCTGGCCGAGGCGGCTGCGCAGCGCGTCCAGGTAGGGCGGCAGGTCGTGCGAACCGCTCTCTTCGCAGGTCTCGATCAGGCCGACGATGCGCGGGTGGGGCAGGCCCTGGGCCTGCAGCGATTCAACTGCGGTGATCGCGGCGTAGACCGCATAACCGTCGTCGGCACCACCCCGGCCGTAGAGCTTGTCGTTTTCGTACTTCGGCGTCCACGGCCCCAGGTCGTTGCGCCAGCCGGTGAATTCAGGTTGCTTGTCGAGGTGGCCGTACATCAGCACGGTACTTGTGCTGGCACCGGTACTGGTGCTGCTGGCCTGAACACCTGCCCGGCGCCCCGACGAGGATTCGATCTCGAAAAAGATCACCGGCGTGCGGCCTTCGAGCCGCACCACCTCCAGCGTGAGCCCCGGCACCTTGCGGGCCTCGACCCAGTTGGCGGCATCCCGCACCACGCGCTCGATGTGGCCGTGGGCGGCCCAGTTGGCATCGAACATCGGGCTCTTGGCGGGGATGGCGATGTAGTCGGTCAGCGCCGGCACGATGGCCTCGTCCCAGCGGCGCTGGGCATAAGCGCCGAGCTGGCTGGCTTCGTCGGGTTGCAGCGGCAGGCTGGGATCGCGGGCGTTCATGGGGCGTTCCTGTTCATGGATCGCTCATCCAGGACGAGCGGGGCGGTTCAGTCAGTTTAGGCCGCCGGGCCGAAGCGGGTGTCCAGCCAGGTCGTCAAGTCGGCCAGCACCCGGGCCTGGCCGGGCTCGTTGAAGATCTCGTGCGCAAAACCGTCGTAGCGGTGGGCTTGCAACACCGCGGGCGGCGCCGCCGCGGCGAAGGCGTCGCCCCCGCGTGGTGCCACACAGCGGTCGGCGCCGGCGTACAGCAGCAAGGTGGGTGTCGCCCAGCGCGGCGCCAGGCTGCGCACCAGCACGCCGCCGTCGACGATGAAGCGCGCCAGCCGGGGCGTGATGCGGTCGTGGGTCAGCGGGTCGTTGATGTAGGCCTCGACCACCGCCGGATCGCTGCAGACCCAGGCCGGGTCGATGCCGTTGCCCAATGCCAGGTTCGGCGCCAGCGGCGCGGCCACCGCCAGCAGCAGCTTTTGCGCGGCGCTCATGCCGGGGTCGAGCGCGGGCGAGGACAGCACCAACCCGTCGACCGGCTGCCACCAGGGTGCGGGTTGCGGCGCCAGCGCTTCGGCGCCGTAACGCGCAACCAGCAGGCCGCCCATGCTATGGCCCAGCAGCACCAGCGGGCCGGGCTCGGCGCTGCGGGCGTGCTTGACCAGGCGGCCCAGGTCGGCCAGCAGGCTGTCATTGGCGGGCATACCGCCCCGCGGGCCGCCCGAGCGGCCGTGGCCGCGCTGGTCGTAGCCGATCACCGCCCAGCCGCGGGCCGCCAGCTGCGCCGCGACAGGGCCATAGCGCCCGCCATGTTCGCCCAGGCCATGCACGATCAGCACGCTGCCGCGGGCCGGGCCGGCCGGGCGCGGCCAGTGGTGCAGCTGCAGCGACAGGCCGTCGCTGGCGGCCAGGGCGGCGGCCACCCGTTCAGCCCATCTTGAAGAAGCAGAGCTTGTTGCCGTCCAGGTCGCGAAAGTAGCCGGCGTAGAAGCCGGGCATGCGCTCGCCGCAGGGGCCTTCGTCGCTGCCGCCCAGCGCCAGTGCGCGGGCATGGCATTCGTCGACCTGGGCTGTGTTGCTACAGACCAGCGCGGTCATAGGGCCGTTGCCGCTGGCCGCCGGCTGCTGGTCGAACGGGGTCATCACCAGCAGCATCGGCTGGCCGGGGCCGCCCGACCAGGCATGGCCGCGGCCCAGGTCCATCACGCGTTGGATGTCCAGCGGGCCCAGCAGGTCGTCGTAGAACTTGACCGCGCGGGGCAGGTCGTGGGTGCCGAGGGTGACGTAGCCGATCATGAAGGTTTCCTGGAAGGGGTTGTGGGCAGCCCGGTTTGTACCCTGGGCCCGCCCGTTTGCCCAGCGTGGCGACCCTGGCATCCGCCCGCGCCGCTAACTCCGCTCGATCTTGAACACCGACACGCTGGCGCGCAGGTTGGGCCAGCGGCGCACGGCGTGGCCACGGTTGATGCCAAAGCTGTCGAGGATGTTGAGGCCGTTGCGCCGCGCCAGCACCTCGAAGTCAGCGAAGGTGCCAACCCGGATGTTGGGCGTGTCGTACCACTCGTAGGGCAGCGTGCGGGTGACCGGCATGCGCCCGCGCAGCACGCTCAGCCGGTTGGGCCAGTGCGCAAAGTTGGGAAAGCTGATGATGCCGATGCGGCCGACCCGCGCGGTCTCGCGCAGCATGCGCTCGGTGTTGCGCAAGTGCTGCAGGGTCTGCAGCTGCAGCACCACGTCGAAGCTGTGGTCGTCGAACAGCGCCAGCCCGTCCTCCAGGTTGAGCTGCACCACGCTGACGCCCGCCTGCGCGCAGGCCAGCAGGTTGGCGTCGGCGATCTCGACACCGTAGCCGCTGCAGCCCTTGGTGCGTTGCAGGTGCGCCAGCAGTGCGCCGTTGCCGCAGCCCAGGTCCAGCACCCGAGAGCCGGCCGGCACCAG
>JAYVDE010000177.1:0-6757 GCA_043749575.1 Burkholderiaceae bacterium
CCCAGGCTGCGGGCGCGGGCAATGCCCAGGTCCATCGCCTGCGCGCCGATCACCTGGCCGAAGCCGGCGTTGCCGTCGAGCCGCAGCATCGCGCCGGCATCGAGCACCGTGCTGACCGCGGCGTTGGGCCGCAAGCCGCCCTGCAAGTAGGCATCGGCATAGCGCGGCAGCATGCCCACGCCGTGCGAATCATGGCCGGTGAGGTTGGCCTCGATCAGGTTGCCGGCCACGGCGGCCACTTCGGCATCGCTGCTGCCAAAACCGCGCACCAGGCGCTGGATGGCGGTTTGCAAACGCGGCAAGGGGATCAAATGGGTGTCGGTCATCTGTTGTCTCAGGGTTTGTTCTGGGGGCCGGCCGGCGGCGAGTGCCGCGGCGCTGGACATTCATCCTAGACGCAACGGAGGGTGTTTTTGCGCGCTAGCCAGCCGCAGCAGCTGGCCCGTATGCTGAACCAAAGCGCCGCGGCGTGGACCGACCAGACGCTAGAAAACGGCGCACCGGCCCAGCTGACACCCCGGCGCACGGGCATGGACCTCAGTCAAGTCAGCCATCAGCAACTCACCGCCATCGAGCACTCACTGAACCACCGCCCGCGCAAGATCCTCAACTTCCATTCCCCGCACGAAGTGTTCTCGGCACTGACCGCGGATTTCATCAAAGGCGTCGCCCGCCTGGGTGATCCGCCCCAGCCGTGTCTTGCAGCCTGCGCTGCATGGCCCTGGCGCCAGGCCCCGCCAAGCGGCGCCCTGCCGCACGCATCAGCCCACCGCGCGCGCCAGGCGTTCCGGCCCGTCACACCACGGGGCCGGCCGTGTCGCCACGCATCCTCGACACCATGAAGCCGGATGCTTGCGTGATGTGCTGGCGGACCAGCAGTTCGGCACGATCAGCATCGCCGGCGCAAATCGCGTCAAGGATCTGCGCATGCTGGTCCCAAATATTGCGCGGCTTCTCGTCGCGCAACAGCACCTCGCCCATCACCCGTTGGGTGTAGATGAGGTGCGTGGCGAGCGCGGGCGCCACCAGCGGATTGCCCGACAGCAGGTAGAGAAACTCGTGGAACTTCATGTCGGCGGCGATCATCTTGGCGACCGAGCCGCTGGCCACCGCCTTGCGCCCGGCCTCGAGCAATGCCGGGCCCAGCTTGGCCGCGCGCTCGGCATTGGTTTGCGCCGCTCGGCGGCAAGCCAGGCCCTCGATCACCGCGCGCATGTCGTACATGTGGCCCACATGCTCCGGATCGAGTGGCGCGATCATCAGGCCGCGGCCGGGCGCGTCTTGCAGCACGCCCTGGTTGCGCAGCAGCAGCAAGGCCTGCTGGACCGGCTGGCGCGACACGCCCAGCGCCTGCGCGATTTGCTCTTGAATGATGCGCCCGCCCGGCACAAGCTGACCGGAGGCGATTTCATCGAGCACCGCGTCGCGGACTTGATCCACAAGCTTGGGCTGGGTCGTCAGGGCCTTCATGTTTCGGTGCTGGGTGCCAATCGATGTGAGTGCAAGTATCCCTGTTAACGCCAGCAAGGCCAGCCGGGCCAGTCGGCCAGCCGCAGCGCTAAAAGCGCAGCGCAGCCCTCAATTCGCCGCCCTCAACTCGCAGCCTGCTCGGCCATCCTGTCGCGCAACACGCGGTGCAGGATTTTGCCGGTGGCGGTGCGCGGCATGTCGGGGTCGGCGATAAAGGCGATGGCCTGCGGCCGCTTGTAGCCCGCCATGCGGCTGCGGCACCAATCGAGCATCTCTGCGGTGGTGGCCTGCTGCCCGGCATGCAGCACGATCACGGCCTGCACCGCCTCGCCCCACTTGTCGTGCGGCACGCCGATGACGGCCACGTCCTTGACCTTGGGGTGGCCGCCGAAGATGCTTTCGACCTCTGACGGGTAGATGTTCTCGCCGCCACTGATGATCATGTTGCTCTTGCGGTCGACCAGCGTGATGTAGCCGTCGGCGCCGCGGCGGGCCATGTCGCCCACCGAGCAGGCGCCGTCGCGGAAACATTCAGCTGTCTTCTCGGCGTTTTTCCAGTAGCCGTCAAAGACATAGGGCGTGCGCGAGTAGAGCTCACCGATCTCGCCGTCCGGCACCTCCTGGCCAGCGGGGTCCAGCAGTCGGATGGCGCCGGAGCCGGCCCATTCGCGGCCCACCGAGCCCAGCTTGTCGATCTGCTCGTCGGGGCGCAGCAGCGTCACCCAACCGGCTTCGGTGGAGCCATACAGCTCGTAGAGCTTGCCGTTGCGGAACTGGTCCAGGATTGCCAGCTTGGTGTCCTTGCGCGCCGGGGCCGAGGAGATCATCAGCTTTTCGACCGCGCTCACATCGTGCCTCGCCTTGATGGCATCGGGCAGGCCCAGCATCATGATGTAGTGCGTGGGCACCAGCGAGGTGAAGGTGACTTTCTCGCGCGCCAGCGTGGCCAGCAGCGCCTCGGGGTCGAAGCTCTTGCGGTCGTCGATCACGCAAGTGGCGCCCAGGTGGATGAAGGTGTGGCTGAAGTACAGCGAGTTGGCATGGCACATCGGCATCACCAACAGCGCCGTGTCCTGGCGCGTGAAGCCCATCTCCAGCGCCGTCGCCAGCGCGATCAAGGTGTTGCCTTCGTGGCTGCGGATGGCCCCCTTGGGCCGGCCGGTGGTGCCTGAGGTGTACATCAGCGCGCAAGGGTCGGTCGGCAGCACCACCACCGGCGGGTTCTGTGCGCTAGCGGCTGCGATCAGCGCCTCGAAGTCTTGCCAGCCGGCCGGCGCCGGTGAACCGATGCAGAGGTAGGCGTGGGGCTCGATGGCCAGTTCAGCGCGGATCGCATCGACCCGGTCCAGCAGCTCATGCTGCACGATGAAGGCCCGCGCCTCGCAGTGCGCTGCGATGTAACCGATCTCCGGCGCGGTGAGCCTGAAGTTGATCGGCACCGCCACCAGGCCGGCGCGTGCCAGCGCGGCATACAGCTCCAGCCACTCGATGCAGTTGTAGGCCAGCAGGGCCACGCGGTCGCCCTTGACCAGACCCAGCGCGAGCAGGCCGTTGGCCAGCTGGCTGGCGCGCTGATGCCATTGCGCAAAACTCAGCGTGCGCCGCGAGTCGCGGGCGGCGATCTTGTGCGGCAGCAGCCGGGCATGCGTGGCCACAGCGTCGGCGACAGTGAGCAATCGGTTCATCGGGTGTCCTTCCAAGGGCGGTTCAAAGTGCTGCGGCGGGCGAGCTGCCAGCGCCTGCTGCGACCCCACGCCGCCACGGGGTGCGGTCACTGTGAGTGGTCGGATCATAGAACTCTGAATTCAGCGTTCTGTCAGGGATTGCCCGGATATTTGAACTCTGAATTCAGAATACTATTGGCGCCGGCCCTTCGCAATGAGCATGCGCCCCGCCCCCCATTCAGGAGACAACGATGACCTTCACCCGCAGACATTTCCTCACCACCAGCGCGCTGGCTGGCAGCGCAGCGCTGCCCGGGCTGGTGTCGGCCCAAACTACCAAGCCGCCGGAGTTCAAGCTCAAACTGGGCACCGACCTGCCGGTGACGCACTCGGTGAACGTGCGCCTGAAAGAGGCGATTGCGGCGATCTCGGCCGAGAGCGGCGGCCGCCTGGCGATCGATCTGTTTCCCAACAACCAGATGGGCGGCGACGCCGACATGATGTCGCAACTGCGCTCAGGCGCCCTTGAGCTGGCCACCTTTCCCGGCACGGTGATGTCAACGCTGATCCCGGTCACGTCGATCACCGGTGTGGGCTTCGCTTTTTCCGGCTACGACAAGGTCTGGGCCGCGATGGACGGTGCGGTGGGCAACCACATCCGCACGGCCATCGAGAAGATCAATCTGGTGCCCTTCGCCACCGTCTGGGACAACGGCTTCCGCCAGATCACCACCAGCACCAAGCCCATCCGCACGCCCGAAGACTTGAAGAACTTCAAGATCCGCGTGCCGGTGGTGCCGCTGTGGGTGCAGATGTTCAAAACCCTGGGCGCCGCGCCGGTGAGCCTGCCGCTGGCCGAGGCCTACCAGGCCCTGCAAACCAAGGTGGCCGACGGCCAGGAGAACCCGCTGGCGCTGATCGAATCGGCCAAGTTCTTTGAGGTGCAGAAGTTCTGCTCGCTGACCAACCACTCGTGGGACGGCTTCTGGTTCCTGGCCGGCGGCCGGGCGTGGAAGACTTTGCCCGCTGACCTGCAGCAAATGCTCAGCAAGCACTTCAACGCGGCAGCGCTCAAGCAGCGCAGCGACATCGCCCGGGCCAACCTTGACCTGCAAAAGCTGCTGGAGAGCAAGGGCCTGGTCTTCAACACCGTCGACAACTCCGCCTTCCGGCGCGTGCTGAGCAGCGGCGGCTTTTACAGCCAGGCGAAGGAAAAATTCGGCCCGGAGGCCTGGGGCCTGCTGCAGCAATACGCCGGCGAAATCGCCTGACCGCCATGCCCGGCACCCCTGACACCGCGGCCCTCGCCATCACCGACGCCCACGGCAACGCGCTGCCGCCCACCACCGGGCGCGGCGGCCCCAACGCCTGGGTGCTGGCGCTGGACCGCGGCATCGGCGGCACCATCGAGGCCGTGGTAGCCGGGTTGATCGTGGCCGAGATCGCGATCCTGTTCATGGGCGTGGTCTCGCGCTACTTTTTGCAGCTGCCGCTGGTGTGGACCGACGAGGTGGCCTCGCTGCTCTTTCTGTGGCTGGTCAGCCTGGGTGCTGCGGTGGCTTTTCGCCGCGGCGAGCACATGCGCATGACGGCGCTGGTGGCCAAGGCATCACCCCGGCTGCGCGCCCTGCTCGACACGGTGGCCATCACCGCCGCGCTGGCTTTCCTGTTGTTGAACCTGTGGCCGGCCTACCAGCACGTGCTGGAAGAGGTTGCCGTGACCACGCCGGCGCTGGACATCTCGGCCGCCTGGCGCGCCGCCGCGCTGCCCGTGGGCCTGGGTTTGATGGCGCTGATGTCGCTGCTGCGCCTGTTCAAGACCGCCGACTGGCGCCTGGCGCTCACCGCCACCGCTGCGGTGGTTGCGGTGGGCCTGCTGCTGTGGGCACTGCAGCCGCTGCTGCCCGGTCTGGGCAAGCTCAACCTCATCATCTTCTTCGTCGGCGTGACGGCGGTCACCGTGCTGATCGGCGTGCCGATCGCAGTGTCCTTCGGCCTCGCCACTTTCGGCTTTCTGGCGCTGACGACCACCCTGCCGGTGAGCGTGATCGCGGGCCGCATGGACGAGGGCATGTCGCACATCATCTTGCTGTCGGTGCCGCTGTTCGTCTTCCTGGGCCTGCTGATTGAAGCCACCGGCATGGCGCGCGCCATGGTCGCCTTCCTGTCCAGCCTGCTCGGCCATGTGCGCGGCGGGCTGTCTTATGTGTTGATCGGCGCGATGTACCTGGTGTCGGGCATCTCGGGCTCCAAGGTGGCCAACATGGCCGCTGTGGCGCCGGTGCTGTTCCCCGAAATGCGCAAGCGCGGCGCCCAACCCGGCGACCTGGTGGCCTTGCTGGCCACCAGCGGCGCGCAGACCGAAACCATCCCGCCCAGCCTGGTGCTGATCACCATCGGCTCGGTGACGGGGGTCTCGATTGCGGCGCTCTTTACCGGCGGCATGTTGCCCGGCGTGGTGATGGGGGCCGCGCTGTGCGCTGTGATCGGTTGGCGTTATCGCCGCGAAGACCTGTCGCAAGTGCGCCGCGCCAGCGGCCGCCAGGTCGGCCAGGCGCTGCTGGTCGCGCTGCCCGCCATCGCCCTGCCCTTCGTCATTCGCGCGGCGGTAGTGCACGGCGTGGCCACCGCCACCGAGGTCTCCACGCTGGGCATCGTCTACGCGCTGCTCGCCGGCTTGCTGATCTACCGCCAGACGAAGTGGCGCCGCATGGGGCCGATGCTGGTGGAGACCGCCGCGCTGTCGGGCGCCATCCTGTTCATCATCGGCACGGCCACCGGCATGGCCTGGTCGCTGACCCAGTCGGGCTTCTCGAACAGCCTGGCGGCCACCATGGGCGCGCTGCCCGGCGGCGTGCCGATGTTCCTGTTTGTTTCGGTCTTGGCCTTCATCGTGCTGGGCAGCGTGCTGGAAGGCATCCCGGCCATCGTGCTGTTCGGGCCGCTGCTGTTTCCCATCGCCCGCCAGGTGGGCGTGCACGAGGTGCACTACGCGATGGTGGTGGTGCTGGCGATGGGCGTGGGCCTGTTCGCGCCGCCCTTCGGCGTGGGCTACTACGCCGCCTGCGCCATCGGCCGTGTTGACCCGAAAGACGGCATGAAACCCATCATCGGCTACGTGCTGGCGCTGCTGGTGGGCCTGGCCGTCGTCACCGCCGTGCCCTGGCTTTCCACCGGCTTTCTCTAAAACCCCCGCCAAGGAACCAAGCTCATGAGCAGCCCCATCGTCTCTGACAACTGCACCGCCGCGCTGATTGCGCGCTTCTTGAAGGCGCGCGGCGTTGACCGCGTGTTCGGGCTGTGCGGCGGCCACATCATGCCGATCTGGATGCGGCTGGACGCCGAAGGCATCCGCATCATCGACGTGCGCGACGAACGCGCTGCGGTCTACATGGCGCACGCCCACGCCGAACTCACAGGCGGCCTGGGCGTGGCGATCGTCACGGCCGGGCCCGGCGTCACCAACGCGATGACCGGCATCGCCAACGCCCACGTGGCCAAGGCCCCGGTGTTGGTGCTCTCGGGCACGCCGCCGCGCGCGCAGGAGAACCGCGGCGCGCTGCAGGACATGGTGCACACCGACTTCGTGCGCCCGCTCACCCGCTACGCCCGCACTGTGCGCG
>JAYVDE010000178.1:0-6735 GCA_043749575.1 Burkholderiaceae bacterium
CCTGCGCGACGAGTTCGGCCACACGGCCTGGCTGCAGGCGGTGAGCCGGGCGATGGAGGAGGAGGCCTTCGCCGCGACCGGTCTGCCAGCGCTCTACGACGCGCTGGCGCCGGCCATGCTGGATGTGCAGACCGACGGGCGGCTGGTGCGCATCGAGCGCCAGCAGGCTGAGTATTGGTTGCTCACGCTGATGCTGGCCGGGTTGAAAACCCAGTGGTCGGCCTGCGTACTGCGCAGCCAGGATGGCTGGAAGTACGGCGACGGGTTCTTCGCCGAGCAACTGCACCTGGTGCTCGAGCGCCTGCCGCCCCATCTGTGGAGCGACAAGCGGCGCAAGCGCAGTTACGTCAACCAGGTGCTGGCGCGCGGCGAGCTCAACAGCAGTTACCGGCCCGCCCGGCAACTCTTCGCACGAGCCCGACACGGGCACTACTTGCCCAACCCGGCCATGCTGCTGCGCCAGGGCGAGGCATGGCTTGGGGTGTATGAACTGCTGGCGCTGGACTGGATCGATGTGGGTTGTGACCCCGCGGATCAGTTCCGCAGCCGCCCCGCGCAGATCGTGGCCTTGCTTGGCGCCGACAGCGGCGCTGAAGTTCATCAGCGCGGCTGGCGGGTAGCGGCTAGCGGCTAGCGGCTAGCAGCGGTCATCGCCGGAGTGTCGAATGCAGCGCGCGGCATGCTGTCACACTGCGCGCTGCAACCGACGAGGAAACCCGATGAGAGAGAACCGACTGCGCACCCTGTGGGCGGCCGACCAGGCCGCATTGAACGGCTGGCTGGCGATTCCCAACAGCTTCGCGGCCGAGGTGATGGCCCACCAGGGCTGGGACACCCTGACCATCGACCTGCAGCATGGCGTGATCGACTACGCCCAGATGGTGACGATGCTGCAAGCGATCTCGACCACCGCCACGGTGCCGATCGTGCGGGTGCCCTGGCTGGAGGCCGGCGCGATCATGAAGGCGCTGGACGCCGGTGCCTACGGCGTGATCTGCCCGATGGTCAACACCCGCGACGACGCCGCTCGGCTGGTCAGTTATGTGCGCTACGCGCCGCAGGGCACCCGCAGTTTCGGCCCGGTGCGTGCGCTGTACTACGGCGGCGCCGACTATCCCGAGCATGCCAATCAAACGGTGGTCGCGTTTGCGATGGTCGAGACCGCGCAGGCGCTGGACAACCTGGACAGCATCTTGTCGGTGGAAGGGCTGGACGCGATCTACATCGGGCCCTCCGACCTGTCCTTGTCGATGGGTTGCCGGCCGGTGTTCGACGATGTCGATGCACCGGTGGCCCAGGCCATCGCCCACATCGCCGAGCGGGCCAAGGCACATGGTGTGCAGTGCGGCATCCACAACGGCGTGCCGGCGGTGGCCCAGGCCCGGCAAGCGCTGGGCTACCGCTTTCTGACACTGGGCAGCGACGCCCGCTTCCTGGCGGCCGGTTCGCAGCAGATGCTGGGGGCGATGCGCAAGGCTTGAGCTTCGGTTGATGGCGCGTTGTTGACGGGCTCACGCTGGCGCCGGCCGTGCCCGCCAGAGACCTGGTCGAACGCCGCTGGCGGTGATCAGCCCGTAGGCGACCAGGCCCAGCGCCACACCCAGGAAGTGGCCCTCGGTGCCCATGCCGGCCCAGCCGCCCAGGCCCCACAAGCCGTGGGCCAGCAGCCAGCCGCCGCCGGTGGCGATCAGCAGCCTGGCACAGCCGGCGACCACCGGCGTGGCCATGCGTTGTGCACCCATCGACGCGAAGTACATCGCCATGCCCAGGCCGAAGAATCCAAACGACGGCCCGGTGTAGCGCAAGGCCTGGGCGGCCAGTTGCGAGACCACCGGGTCGGGCGTGAACAGCTGCGCAAAGGCCAGCGGCATGGCGCCCACCGCCAGTCCGATCAGCGCGGTGGCGCCAAACGCCATCTTGCCGCCCAGCCAGGCGGTGCGGCGGGCCAGCGGCCAGTCGCCCGCGCCCACGGTGCGGCCGACCAGCGCGGTGAGCGCCGAGCCCACGCCCCAGGCCAGCGGGATGATCAGAAATTCAAGCCGCGCCGCGATGCCGTAGGCCGCCACCGCCGTGGGCCCGAGGTGGCGCAACTGGGTGGTGACGATGACGGTGCTCAGGTTGGACATCAGCGCCAGCCCCGACGCCACCGCGCCGACCTGCAGGATGCGCACAAACAGCAGCCATTGCGGCGGCGCCCGCCAGCTCGGCACAAAGCCGGCCTGGCCCAGCCGCACCACCCGCAGCATGGCCGCGGCCGCCACCGCATTGCTCAGCGCGAAGGCCGCCCCCACGCCGGTGAGCCCCCAGCCCAGGGGTTCGGCGAAAAGCCAGGCCAGCAGCGGCAGGGCGAGCCACTGCAGCGCCAGGATGCGTGCCGCCAGCGCGTGCTGGCCGCCGCCGCGCAGTACCGAGGCCAGGGTGTTGGCCCACCAGGCCGGCACCGCTCCGGCGCCGAACAGCCACCAGGCATAGGGCGCAGCGGCCTGGGCTGCCTCGGGCCCGGCCACCGCCCGCAGCAGCGGTGCGGCCGCCAAGGACACGCCGACTGCAAACACCAGCCCGAAGGTGGTGGCGATCAACATCGCGTGCAGCACCAGCGCCGAGGCCTCGTCGCGCCGCTGCGCGCCCAGCGCCCGGGCCACCGCCGAGACCACGCCACCGCCCATCGCGCCGGTCGACATCTGGGCCAGCAGCAGCGCAAACGGCAGCAACACCGCCCAGCCGGACAGCGCCGCAGTGCCCTGGCGCGCGGCCAGCACGGTCTCGACCAATTGCGCGGCCACTTGCAGCATCGACAAGGCCGTGGTCGGCGCGGCGAGCGCGGTGATCCGTTGCAGCGGCGAGCTGGCTGGCGGTGATGGCACGACGCGAAGCGCGCGGGGTGGGCTGGACGGACGGGGCATCGGTGGCGCGATGGTGCGGTGGTGCGGGTGCGGGGGCGGTGGCGGCGGCTGCGGGGGCGGTGGCTGCGGTGGCTGCGCCGAGTCTCACAGAACCGGCGTTGGCCCGGCCGGTCGCGAACCCTGTCACTCCGGTGACGGGCCCCAGGCCGGTGCGCGGCCGCGCTGCCTTGGCACGCCTGGTCCCGGAAGGCCCGCCACCACGGCGGTGGCCTGGCGGCGCGCGGGTGGCAACCGAGCGCATCGTCGGCATGCGGTTTGCTTTCGACAGTGCTTTCAACACCACCAGCCCGGAGTTCCCATG
Source organism: Burkholderiaceae bacterium (assembly GCA_043749575.1). Lineage (GTDB taxonomy): Bacteria > Pseudomonadota > Gammaproteobacteria > Burkholderiales > Burkholderiaceae_C > Pseudaquabacterium. The sequence goes on from JAYVDE010000178.1 coordinate 3,205, forward strand.
CACCCCAAGCAGCCCCTTCGCACGACCACCCGCACGCCCACCCGCACGATCAGCCGCACCCTGGTTGCCACGCCTGCCCGCCGCTGCGTGGTGCTGGCGGCCCTGGCGCTGGGCGCCAGCAGTGGCGCGCAAGCCCAGTCCAAGGTCACGCTGTACGGCTTGATCGATCTGTCGGCGGGCAGTTTCCAGTCACCCGGCGGCGTTGCCAAGAAGGGCATCGACAGCGGCAACATGTCCACCAGCTACTGGGGCCTGAAGGGCACTGAAGACCTGGGCGACGGCCTGCAAGCCAACTTTGTCCTGGAGTCGTTCATGCGAAGCGACACCGGCGCCAGTGGCCGCTTCGATGGCGACACCTACTGGGCGCGCACCTCCAGCGTCGGCCTGTCGAACCGGTTCGGCGCGATCAACCTGGGCCGCAACACCACGTCGCTGTTCGTGCAGACGCTGCTGTTCAACGCCTTCGGCGATTCGTTTGGCTTCTCGCCGTCAATCCGCCACTACTTCACCAGCGACACCACCACCGGCGACACCGGCTGGTCCGATTCGATCCAGTACAGCAGCCCCAGCATGGCCGGTTTTTCGTTCACCGCGCACGGCGCGCTGGGTGAAGGCAACGGCGGGCGCAACACGGGCTTGAGCGCGCTCTACTTTGGTGGCCCGCTGGCGTTGGGGGCGTCGTGGCAGGCGGTCAAAAAGGGCGCCACGGTGGCCGACACCACCACCTGGCAACTGGCGGGCTCGTACGACTTCAAGGGGGTGAAGCTCTACGCCCAGTACGGCGAAGTGACCAACGACAGCAGCCTGAACCACTACGCCATCAGCGGCATGGGCGGCGAGCTCAACATCGGCGCCGGCAAGCTGATGGCGCAGTACAGCCAGGTCAGCCCCGATGTCGGCGCCAACCGCAAGACGGCCAGCCTGGGCTACGACTACTTCCTGTCCAAGCGCACCGACCTGTATGCGGTCTACATGCAGGACCGGCTGAGCGGTTTGGCCAATGGCAACAACTACGCCGCCGGCATCCGCCACCGGTTCTGACCGGCCCAGGCGCGGCGCGCACCGCGTTGATCCAACGCAAGCCGGACAGGGCTGGGGTGGCGGACAGTCGGGGCCATCAAGTTCCGGCTGCCGGCGTGTTGCGCAGCCGCCCTAGGCCATCACTGCCGACTCGCATGGAACAACGCCACGCTGCCCCGCCCGGTCTCGCCCAGCGGCCTGAACGCAGGGCCGCGCCGCGGCCGCTTGAGCCCGGCGCAGCCGCCCACCACAGGCCGCCACCGCTGGCCGATGCCGCGCTGTGGCACGCCTTGCTCGGCGGCGGCACCCTGTCGGTCGACGAGCTCGACGACCTGGTCGGGATCGCCCAGGTTCATGCCGTGGCGGCCCGGCAGACGGTGTTCACCCGCCTCGGCGTGGCGGCCACGCTGGTGGCCTTGTGCAGTGGCGATGTGGCGCTGGGTTTTCGCACCGCCGACGGGGTGTTCCGCACCGAGCGCATCGTGCGCGGCCCGGCCTGGCTCGACCCGGGTTCGGCCTGGCTGGCCGAACCCCGCGCGATGGATGCGCAGGCGCTGGGCGCCGCGGTGGTGGTCGAGTTGCCGCGCGACTGGCTGGAGGCCCGCCTGGCCGGGCATCCCGAGTTGGCGCAACGCCTGATTCAGGTGCTGGCCCGCGAGGTCCAGGCGCTCAGCGCCAAGACCCACGAGTTGATGCACAAGGACGCCCCGGCGCGGCTGGCGCACTGGCTGCTGCAGCGCTGCGAGCCGCTGGAGGGTGTGGCCGGCACCACCGGCCCCGCCCTGGTGACGCTGCACCAGCGCAAGCGTGACCTGGCCTCGCAGCTGGCCATCACGCCGGAGACGCTGTCGCGCCTGATGCGCAGCTTCATGCGCCAGGGCGTGATCGAGGTCAGTGCTTACCAGGTGCGGGTGCTCGACCCAGCGGCGCTCGGCCGGCTGGCGCAGGCCTGAAGGCGGCCCGGCCATCTTCGGCCCGGCCTCCACCGGCCAGGCCACCACTTGCCCGGCCATCACCGGCCAGACCGGCCTGGGCGGATCAGGGCTTGAAGTAGTCCTGCGCGGTTTCCCAGGCGGCGGTTTGCAGCAAGGTGACCAGGTCGGCGTCCAGCCCGGCGGTGTAGCCCAGACCCACCGGTGACTTGCGGTACAGCGCGGCGTAGGCCGTGCTGGCCGCCAGGTAGGTGCCGGCCAGGCTGGGATGGCGCTTGTCGGCCTCGTACAGCTCGATGCCCGGCCGCTTGCTGATCGCCTTGGCGAAGGCCAGGCCGGCCGGGATCACCAGCGCGTCGTTGGCGTTGCCGGCCAGGGTGTATTGCTCGGCCAGCTGGGCGGTCATCTCGGGCTTGTCTTTGTAGGCCCAGGACATGAACAGCACCGGCCGCATACCGGCCTGCACCAGCAGCTTGGCGTTGCGCTGCACCGCGTTGTGGAAGGCGCCCTGCAACTGCGGGTGGATGGGGCACTGGCTGCAGTCCATCATCACCGCGGTGTCGAATTGCCGCCCGCTGGTGTTGAAGCGGATCTCGTTGTCGCCGACGAAGGAGTAACGGCCCAGGCCGTCGGGCCGCAGCAGGCTGGCCATGTCGTGCCAGTCCAGCCCCGAGCCGCTGACCGTCACCGAGATGCCGCGCACCCGCGAGCCGGCGCCGGCCGACGCCACCAAGCGGCCAAAGTGGTTGTGCAGGCTGTTGTTGTAGTAAAAAAAGCTGTTGCCCAGCCACATCACCGAGGCCGGCGGCGCGCCCGGATCGATGCGCTTGGGCGCTGTCAGGTTCGTCAGGGCCGGCATGCCGGCTGCGGGGTTGGCCGCGGCCTGCGCCTGCAGCAGGGTTGGCAGCCACAGGCTGGCCAGCAGCAGGGCAGCGGTGGCCTTGCGCCAGGGCCGGGTTGATCTCGGTGGGGTCATGGTGTTGGTCATCTCAAGCCTTCACGTTGCGGCGGCGTGCCCAGACGGCCATTGTCAACGGGCCGGCGGCCAGCAAGCCCCCGGTGCTGGGTTCGGGCACTTGCGCGGCAAAGCCCAGTTCCAGCGCCGCCACCCGCTGCAGCGCCACCGTGTCGGTCATGCTGATGCCCAGGTCGATGGCCGCTTGTTCAGCCGCGCCCAGGGATTGCGGATCCAGCCCGCTGACGGTGCCGAACAGCGTCAGCGCGCTCAAGTACGAGCCGTACTTGCTGGCGTGGGTGCCGTCATGGAACCAGAGGTCGATCAAGCCGTCATTGCCAGCGTCGGTGGCGTACAGGTTGCGCGTGGCCACGCCGCTGCTCACCGCCCGCAAGAAAGCATCGCCCACCGGCGCAATGCCGGTGAAGCCGCCGCTGTTGTCGGTGGCGGCGTGGGCGGCACCGGCGGCGTAGGCGGTGTGCAGGTCGGAGGCCATGACCTCCAGGTCGGCGTAAAACGAGGTGGCCGCAACGCCGCTGTAGCTGGCGTTGCCGGTGGCCGGGTTGATGGTGGTGGCGCCCGGCGCGTTGATCAGGTTGGGGCGGGCCCAGGTCTGCTGCAGGT
>JAYVDE010000179.1:0-6727 GCA_043749575.1 Burkholderiaceae bacterium
GCCCCGGGTGGCGCCGCCCGACTACCTGGCGCGCTTCCAGTGCGCCGACCTGGTGCTCGACACCTTCCCCTACAACGCCGGCACCACCGCCAGCGACGCGCTGTGGATGGGCACGCCCATCGTCACGCTCAGCGGGCGCAGCTACATCTCGCGCATGGCCGGCAGCCTGCTCACTGCCGTGGGCTTGCCCGAGCTGGCCACCCAATCGCTGGCCGACTATGAACAGCTGGCCGTGCTGCTGGGCCGCCAGCCAGCGCGGCTGGCCTCGTACAAGCGGTACCTGGCCGAGCACGGCCGAAGCTCACCGCTGTTCGACCTGCCGCAGATCGTGCGCGACATCGAGGCGGCTTTTGAGCGCCTGGCGCTGCAGGCCAGGGGCTGATGTTGCCGTGCCTGCCGCTGTGCCTGCCCCCGTGCTGGTCCCCGTGCTGGCCGCCGTCTTTACCCCGAATCCGATGACACTCGCCCAGCCGCAGCCGGCCGCCTGAGAAGCCACCGACGTGTCTGCCGGCGACGATCCCTTCCTGCCTGACCACGCCAACGCGCCCGAGGCCGCGCCGGCCGGCGGCATGGCCGACGACGCGCTGGCCCAGGCGCTGGTCTGGTTGACCCGCTTTCACGGCCAGGACCGGTCGGTCACGTCGCTGTTCGAAGGCCAGCAAATCGACGGCGTGGTCGGCCCCGACCAGGCCTTGCGTGCGCTGCGCGATGCCGGCTGGAACGCGGCGCTGGTGCAGCGCGCGATCGGCGACTTCCACACCTTGTTGCTGCCGGTGGTGCTGCTGCTCAAGAGCGGCGACGCCGCGCTGCTGGTGGCACGCACACCGCAGGCCGAAGGCCCGCCACTGTGCACCGTGGTGATGCCGGGCCCGAGCCCGCAGGAGCTGACCGCCACCGAGGCCGAGCTGGCCGCCGAATACGCCGGCATCGGCCTGGTCGCCACGCCCCGCCAAGCCGCACCGCCGCGGTCGCCCCACAGCGGCGACGCCGAACCCGCCGACGCCAGCGGCCACTGGCTGTGGGGCACGCTCAAGCGCTTTGTGCCGTACTACCGGTCGGCCTTGCTGGCCGCGCTGCTGAGCAACACGCTGATGCTGGTGACCGGCACCGTCACTTCGGTGATCTACGACAAGGTGATCCCGCACCAGGCCTTCGTCACGCTGTGGGCGCTGGCCGCCGCGGGGGGCCTGGCGCTGGTCATTGACCTGGCCGCACGCCAGTTGCGCGCCTACCTGATCGACCTGGCCGGCAAAAAGGCCGACCTGCTGGTGGGCACCCAGTTGTTCCGCCAGAGCCTGGGCGTGCGCATGGAGAACCGGCCCGCGAGCGCCGGCGCCTATTCGCACATCGTCGGCCAGGTCGAGCTGGTGCGCGAGTTCTTGTCGTCGGCCACGTTGTCGGCGATCTCCGACCTGCCGTTCATCTTCATCTTCATCGCGATGACCTTTGTCATCGGCGGGCCGCTGGGCTGGGTGCTGGTGTTCGCGGTGCCGGCCATCCTGGGCGCGGCGCTGCTGATCCAGGGCGCGATGCGCCGCGCCACCAGCGCCAACATGCAGCAGCAGCAGGCCGACCTGCACGGCCTGTTGGTCGAGGCGGTGGAGGGTATCGAGGACATCAAGGCCACCGGCGCGCAGGGCCGCTTTCTGCACCACTACGAGCAGGCGTCGGCGGCGGCGGTGCAAAGCCAGCTGCGCGCGCGCCGGCTGACCAGCCTGACGATGAACCTGTCGATGATGTCGCAGCAACTGGTCACGCTGGTGATGCTGGTCTGGGGCGTCTACCTGATCCAGTCGAAAGAAGTGACCGGCGGTGCGCTGATGGGCGCGGTGATGTTCGGCATGCGGGCAATCGCGCCGCTGACCTCGATCGTCATGCTGGCCACCCGCTACCAAAGCGCGCGGGCGGCGCTGGCGGCGCTGAACAAGGTCATGGCCCAACCGACCGAGCGCGAGCCCGGCCGCCGCTACATCCCGCTGCGCGAGATGAGCGGGCGCATCGCGCTGGCCGACATCAGCTTCTCCTACCCCGACCGCGGCGGCCAGGAATCGCCCCGCGTCTTGAAAAACGTCACGCTGCGCTTCGAGCCCGGTGAGCGGGTGGCCATCCTCGGGCGCATCGGCAGCGGCAAGTCGACCATCCTGCGCATCGTCGCTGGCCTCTACCGGCCCAGCGAGGGCATGGTCGATGTCGACGGGCTCGACTTGCGCCAGCTCGACCCGGGCGATTTTCGCGCCGGCGTGGCCTATGTGCCGCAGGACTCGCGCTTGTTCAACGGCACGCTGCGCGACAACGTGCTGTTGGGTCGGCCCGGCGCCAACCCGCTGCGGCTGGCGGCGGTGGCCAAGCTCACCGGCCTGGCCCGGGTGGCCGAAAACCACCCGCTGGGCTGGGACTTGCCGGTCGGCGAATCGGGCAACCTGTTGTCGGGCGGCCAGCGCCAGCTGGTGGCGCTGACCCGCAGCCTGATCACCGAGCCGAAGATCTTGCTGATGGACGAGCCCACCAGCACGATGGATGCGCAGAGCGAAATGGCCTTTTTGCGCCAGCTGAAAGAGGCCGCCCAGGGTTGCACCCTGGTGATGGTGACGCACCGCCCGGCGGTACTGGAACTGGTCAGCCGCATCATCGTGGTCGACGCCGGCCGGGTGGTGATGGACGGCCCCAAGGCGCAAGTGCTGGCGGCCTTGTCGGGCGCCAAGCCGGCCGGGCAGGCCGCCCCGGCCGCCGCCAATGGCGCGCCGCCTAAGCCGACCAACGTGCACCGCCATCCCAGCACCCAACCTTCTGACAGCCGCGCGGCGGTCTAATCGCTGCTTCGCCATGACCGCCCCGACAAGCTCGTCGCCACCTGCCACGCTGCAACGCGGCGACCACGCGTTTCTCAGCCCGCTGCAGGCCGCACGCGAGCAAGAGCCGGTGCACGCCGCCAGCTGGGCCGTCTACCTGATGCTGGCCGCGCTGGTGGCCGCGCTGGGCTGGGCCGCGCTGGCCCGGGTCGACATGATCACCCGCAGCGACAGCCGGGTGATCCCGGTCGGCCGCGAGCAGGTCATCGCCAGCCTGGAAGGCGGCATCCTGCGCGAGCTGAAGGTGCGCGAGGGCGAAGCGGTGGTGGCCGGCCAAGCGCTGGCGCTGCTCGACCCCACCCGGGTCGAGGCGCAGCAAAACGAGGGCCGGCTCAAGCGCCTGGCGATGCTGGCCACCGTGGCGCGCTTGCAGGCCGAGGCCACCGGCCGGCCGCTGGTTTTTGCGCAGGCGCTGAGCCCGCTGCCCCAGGTCACGCAGAGCGAGACCGATTCGTTCAATGCCCGCAAGCGCGCGCTCAACGACGCGGTGGCGTCCAACCTGAGCAACCAGCGCCTGCTCGAACGTGAATTGACGATGGCCTCGGGCCTGTCGGCCAAAGGCCTGATGAGCGAGGTCGAGGTGATGCGGCTGCGCCGCCAGGTCAACGACCTGAACCTGGCGACCCAGGAGCGCATCAACCGCTTCCGCCAGGACGCCAGCGCTGAGTTGGTGCGGGTGCAGACCGAGCTTGCGATGCTGGGCGAGCAGCAGGTGGTGCGCGACGACATCCTCAAGCGCACGGTACTCACCTCACCGGTGCGTGGCCTGGTCAAGAACATCCGCATGAACACGCTGGGCGGCGTGGTGAGCGCCGGCGCGCCGGTGATGGAGATCGTGCCGGTGGACGACCAGCTGCTGGTCGAGCTGCGCATCAGCCCATCCGACATCGGTTTCATCAAGGTCGGCCAGCCGGTGGAGATCAAGCTCTCGGCCTACGACTACACCGTCTACGGCAGCCTGCATGGCCTGGTCGACACGGTCAGCCCCGACGCCTTGGGCGACCCCAACAACCCGACAGCGGGGGGTGGCAACGCCACCTGGTACCGGGCCCTGGTGCGGGCCGATGCGGCCACTTTGAAGGCCGGCGGCAAAGCGCTGACGGTGTTGCCGGGCATGACCGGCACGGCCGAGATCCGCACCGGCCGCCGCTCGGTGCTGAGCTTCTTGCTGCGGCCGATGATGAAGGCGACCGAGGCGTTCACCGAAAGGTAGGCCCGGACCGAGCGAGCCCTCGGCCCGGGTTCAGCGCCCCGTGGCGGGCGCCCGCGATGCACGAAACCGGCGCAACCCCATCAAATTCGCCGTCTTGGTTCGCAATTCGTCAGCCACTGAGCTCGTAGCTGGTGCTGCGGCCGCTGGCGGTTGACTTGCGCAGGACGCCACGGGCCAGCAGGTCGGTGATGTCGCGCAGGGCCGTGTCCGGCGAGCACTTGGCGATCACCGCCCACTTGCTGCTGGTGAGCTTGCCCTCGAAGCCATCGAGCAGCCGCTTGACCAGCTTCACCTGCCGCTCGTTCAGCGGTGCAGAACCAGGTGCAGCCCAGCGCTGCCAGAAGCGGGTCTTGACCAGCACGGCGTCCAGCGTGTGCTGTGCCTGGTCGACTGCACGGTGCAGCGTGGCGAGGAACCACGCGAGCCAGTCGGTGACATCCAGTGATTCTTTCTGGGCGCGCTCCAGGGCGTCGTAGTAGGCCTCGCGCTCGCGCTGGATCTGTGCTGACAGGCTGTAGAAGCGTTGTGGGCTGCCATCCGCACGGCTCAGGAACAGATCGCCGACGGCACGCGCCATCCGGCCGTTGCCATCATCGAACGGATGCAGGGTGACAAACCACAAATGCGCGAGCCCTGCCTTGATCAGCGGTGGCTCGTTGGTTGCGCTGTTGGCCCAGGCCAGAAACCGGGCGGTTTCCGACGCCAGCCGGTGGGCCGGCGGCGCCTCGAAGTGCACGCGTTGGTGCCCCAGCGGCCCGGAGACCACCTGCATCGGACCACTGGCATCGTCGCGCCAGCCGGCCACGTTGATCCGGACCAGGCCCGAATAGCCGGTGGGGAACAAGGCCGCGTGCCAGCCGAACAAACGTTCCCGGGTGACCGGCGCATTGCAGTTGGCGGTGGCGTCCAGCACCATCTCGACCACGCCTTCGACATGACGATCGACCGGGGCCAGCGCGCCGATGTCGACGCCGAGCCGGCGTGCGATGGAGGAACGCACGGACTCGACCTTGAGCTTCTCGCCCTCGATCTCGCTGGTCTTGATGACATCCTCGGTCAACACCGACAGGCTGGCCTGGTCGCGCAGGGCCATGCCAACGTCGGCCAGCCGTCCCAGTAAAAGACCCTGGGCGCGGCTGACATCGGCCATGTGCTGAGCCAGGGCCGCCAGATCGAAGCGCCAGGTCGGCCAGTCGTCGGCTTGCCAGATGTAAGTGTAATCGCCGCTATTCATGCGGATATTATGGGACGCTTTCTCCGTACTATTTGCGGTGATTGCGCGCTGTAATCACCGCACAGGCGACGCCGGGAGAGCCAGAGGGCAGGCGCTCATTCGGTGCGGGCTCAGCCCCTGCGGGGGGGCAGGAGCGAAGCGACGTGGGGGCAACTCAGACCTTGAAGTAACTGCGGTACCAGGCGACGAAGCGGCCGACGCCCTCGTCGATGGGCGTGGCGGGCGTGAAGCCGGTCCACCGGGTCAGCTCGGACACATCGGCGTAGGTGGCGGGCACGTCGCCGGGCTGGATGTCTTGCAGGTCCTGGATCGCCGCCTTGCCGGTGTGGCGCTCGATCGCGGCGATGAAGTCGAGCAACTGCACCGGCTGGTGGTTGCCGATGTTGAACACCCGGTAGGGCGCGGCGCCAGCGGCCGGGTCGGCCTGGGTGCGGTCGTAGGCCGGGTTGGGTTCGGGCGGGCGGTCGAGGGTGTGCACCACGCCCGAGGCAATGTCGTCAACGTAGGTGAAGTCGCGGACCATCTTGCCGTGGTTGAACACCGCGATCGGCTCGCCGGCCAAGATGGCGCGGGTGAACAAAAACAGCGCCATGTCGGGCCGGCCCCAAGGCCCGTAGACCGTGAAGAAGCGCAGCCCGGTGGTCGGCAAGCCGAACAGGTGGCTGTAGGTGTGGCCCATCAGCTCGTTGGCCTTCTTGGTCGCCGCGTACAGGCTGACCGGGTGGTCGACGCCGTGGTGCTCGGAGAACGGCATCACGGTGTTGCCGCCGTAAACGCTGGAGCTCGACGCATAGACCAGGTGTTGCACGCCGCTGTGGCGGCAGCCTTCGAGCACGTTGGTGAAGCCGACGATGTTGCTGTCGATGTAGGCATGCGGGTCGATCAGCGAATGCCGCACCCCGGCCTGGGCCGCCAGGTGCACCACGCGGTCGAAGCGTTCACGGGCGAACAGCGCCGGCATGCCGGCCCGGTCGGCCACGTCCATCAGTTCGAAGCGAAAGCCCTTGTCACCGGTCAACCGGGCCAGCCGGTCGCGCTTGAGTTGGGGGTCGTAGTAGGCGTTCAGGTTGTCGAGGCCGACCACGCTGTCGCCGCGATCGAGCAACAGGCGGGCGACGTGGGAGCCGATGAACCCGGCCGCGCCGGTGAGCAAAATTTTCATGGGGAGGCGGGGCAGGGTGCCGCAGGGTGGCCAAGAACCCGCGCATTGTCTGCGTTGCTCGGCCCGCCGCCGGGTGAGGATTGCACGCCCGCGGCTGCACGTGTGCAGCCGAGCGCAACAGCGGCCGAGCGCAACAGCGGCCGCGTTGCCGGCTGGAAGGCGCCGAAATCGACCCGAAAAGCGCCTGGAATCGACCGATTGCCGCGGCGCCGGCTGGCGTCTACTGGCGCGGCAGGGCAGACCGCCCGCCCCGCGTCCGTCACCTGCTT
>JAYVDE010000180.1:0-6726 GCA_043749575.1 Burkholderiaceae bacterium
CTATGCACTGACAATCGCCGATTCGATGATCAAGACTGGCGCTGCGAGCAAGGCGCTGGTGATTGGCGCGGAGGTTTTCTCGCGCATTCTCGATTTCAGCGACCGCACGACCTGCGTGCTATTTGGCGACGGTGCGGGCGCCGTGGTGCTGGAAGCCTCGGATACGCCGGGTATCCTGGCCAGTGACCTGCACGCCGACGGCCGCCATGTCGGCATCTTGTGTGTGCCCGGCACGGTGGCGGGCGGCCAGATACTGGGCAACCCGCTGCTGATGATGGACGGCCCGGCGGTGTTCAAGCTGGCGGTCGGCGTGCTGGAGCGATCAGCCCGCGCGGTGCTGGCCAAGGCCGGCCGCACCGACGCCGACATCGACTGGCTGATTCCGCACCAGGCCAACCTGCGCATCATGCAGAGCACGGCCAAGAAGCTGAAACTGCCGCTGGAGCGCCTGATCGTTACCGTTGACCAGCATGGCAACACCTCGGCGGCGTCGATCCCGCTGGCGCTTGACCACGCGGTGCGCGCGGGCCGCATCCAGCGCGGTGACACGCTGATGCTCGAAGGCGTTGGCGGCGGCTTCACCTGGGGCGCGGTGCTGCTCGATTACTGAGCCTCTGAGCCGCTGAGCCCGCCCGCCTCGGCCGGCCTTTTGAACCTTTCTCCGCTGCAGGAGCGTTTTCCAAGATGACTTCGTTCGCCTTCGTCTTTCCCGGTCAGGGTTCGCAAGCCGTCGGCATGCTCGACGCCTGGGGCGACCACCCGGCCGTGCGCAGCACGCTGGAAGAAGCCTCCAGCGCGTTGGGTGAGGACATCGCCGCATTGATCGCCGGCGGGCCGAAAGAGCAGCTCGACCTGACCACCAACACCCAGCCGGTGATGCTGACCGCGGCAATCGCCTGCTGGCGGGCCTGGCGCGCCGAAGGGGGCGCCGCGCCGGTGGCGCTGGCTGGGCATTCGCTGGGCGAGTACAGCGCGCTGGTGGCGGCCGGGGTGCTGTCGCTGGCTGATGCGTTGCCGCTGGTGCGCCTGCGCGCCCAGGCGATGCAGCAGGCGGTGCCGGTCGGTGTCGGCGCGATGGCCGCGATCCTGGGGCTCGATGCGGCTGCCGTGGTCGAAGGCTGCGCCCAGGCCGCCGCGGCCACCGGCGAGGTGGTCTCGGCCGCCAACTTCAACGACCCCAAGCAGACCGTGATCTCGGGCAGCAAAGCCGGCGTCGACAAAGCTTGTGAGCTGCTGAAGGCGATGGGCGCCAAGCGCACGCTGCCGCTGGCGGTGTCGGCACCGTTCCACTGCGCGTTGATGAAGCCGGCCGCCGAGGCGCTGCGCGAGCGGCTGGTGTCGGTGACGCTGGCCGCACCGGCTATCCCCGTGGTCAACAACATCGACGTGGCGGCGCCGGCGGATGGCGACGCGATCCGCGATGCGCTCTACCGCCAGGCCTTTGGCCCGGTGCGCTGGGTCGAGGTGATCCAGGCGCTGCGCTCGCGCGGCGTCAGCCACGTCATCGAATGCGGGCCGGGCAAGGTGTTGGCCGGCATGGTCAAGCGCATCGATGCTGAACTGCTGAGCGGCGCGGTGTTCGACCCGGCATCGCTGCAAGAGGTCAAGGGGCTGCTGGCATGAGCGCCACTAAGCAGGTGGCCCTCGTCACCGGCGATAAACGCCAAGTCGCGCTCGTCACCGGCGCGACGCGCGGCATCGGCCGGGCCATCGCCCAGGCGCTGGCCGCGCAAGGCTTCACCGTGATTGGCACCGCCACCAGCGAAGCCGGCGCTGCGGCCATCACCGAAGCGCTGGCGCCGCACGGCGGCCGCGGCCTGTGCCTGAACGTCAACGATGCGGCCGGTGTCGATGCGGCCATCGAGACCATCGTCAAGGCCGACGGCGGCCTGCACGTGCTGGTCAACAACGCCGGCATCACCCGCGACACGCTGGCCATGCGCATGAAGGACGACGACTGGGACGCCGTGCTCGACACCAACCTGAAGGCGGTGTTCCGCTGCAGCCGCGCGGTGATGCGCACGATGATGAAACAGCGCCACGGCCGCATCATCAACATCACCTCGGTGGTGGGTGCCAGCGGCAACGCCGGCCAGGCCAACTACGCCGCAGCCAAGGCCGGCGTGGCCGGCATGACGCGCGCGCTGGCCCGCGAGTTGGGCAGCCGCAACATCACCGTGAACTGCATCGCGCCGGGCTTCATCAACACCGACATGACCGCCGACTTGCCCGAGGCCCAGAAGGCCGCGCTGCTGGGCCAGATCCCGCTGGGCCGGCTGGGCACGCCCGAAGAGATCGCCCACGCGGTGGTCTTTCTCGCGTCGCCGCTGGCCGGCTACATCACCGGCGCCGAGCTGCATGTCAACGGCGGCATGTTCATGCATTGAATCCTGCGGGGGGCTCAAAGCCTCCCGAAGAACCCGCCGGTCCAAGGGCCCGATCGGCGCGGTGTGGGCAGCGATTCAGGTAGGTCGCGCCAGCGCCGGTAGAATCCTGGGCTGTTTGTAAATTTTTACTCCCGGAGGAGTCATGAGCGATATCGAAGCACGCGTCAAGAAGATCATTGCCGAGCAATTGGGTGTGGCCGAAGTTGAGGTCACCAACGAGAAGGCGTTTGTGGCCGACCTCGGCGCCGACTCGCTCGACACGGTGGAACTGGTGATGGCCCTCGAAGACGAGTTCGGCATCGAGATCCCCGATGAAGAAGCCGAGAAGATCACCACGGTGCAGCTGGCGATCGACTACGCCGTCAAGCACCAGAAGGCGTGAGCTGAGCACATGAGTCCTGCGGTGCAAAGTCGAAGCGAGCGGGCCGAGCGCCGGGCCGCTCCCAAGCCGGCCCGCATCCCCACGGGGGATCGGTCGACGTACGCGTCGAACGAGGGGCTTCGATGACTCGTCGTCGCGTCGTTATTACCGGCCTCGGGCTGATCAGCCCGGTGGGCAACACCGTGGCCGAAGGCTGGGCCAACGTGTTGGCGGGCCGCTCAGGCATCGCCAACGTCAGCCGTTTCGACGCGTCGGGCCTGTCGTGCCGGTTTGCGGGTGAAGTGAAGGGCTTCAACATCGAGGATTACATCCCCGCCAAAGAAGCCCGCCACATGGATACCTTCATCCACTACGGCTTGGCCGCCGCCATGCAGGCGGTGCAGGACGCCGGTCTGCCGACCGGTGCAGCCCTCAGCGAAGAACAAGCCGAGCGCATCGGCTGCTTGGTGGGCTCGGGCATCGGCGGCCTGCCGCTGATCGAGGAAACCCAGATCGAGTACGCGGCGCGCGGTGCGCGGCGCATCTCACCGTTCTTCGTGCCGGCCTCGATCATCAACATGATCTCGGGCCATCTGTCGATCAAGTACGGCTTCACCGGCCCCAACCTGGCGATCGTGACGGCCTGCACCACCGGCTTGCACGCCATCGGCATGGCCGGCCGGCTGATCGAGCATGGCGATGTCGACGTGATGGTGGCGGGCGGTGCCGAAAGCACCGTCTCGCCGCTGGGCATCGGCGGCTTTGCCGCGGCGCGGGCGCTGTCGACCCGCAACGACGACCCGACCACGGCGTCACGCCCCTGGGACAAAGACCGCGACGGCTTTGTGCTCGGTGAAGGCGCCGGTGTGCTGGTGCTCGAAGAGTACGAACACGCCAAACAGCGCGGTGCCAAGATCTACGCCGAGCTGGCCGGCTTCGGCATGGGCGCTGATGCGTACCACATGACGGCGCCCAACGTCGATGGCCCCAAGCGCAGCATGCGCGCAGCGCTGCGCAACGCCGGCATCAACGCCGACGCGGTGCAGTACCTCAACGCGCATGGCACGTCGACGCCGCTGGGCGACCTGAACGAAACCAACGCCATCAAACTGGCTTTCGGTGACCACGCGAAAAAGCTGGTGGTCAATTCAACCAAGTCGATGACCGGCCACTTGCTGGGCGGCGCGGGTGGCATCGAGAGCGTCTTCACCACGCTGGCGCTCTACCACCAGGTGTCGCCGCCGACCATCAACATCTTCAACCAGGACCCCGAGTGCGACCTGGACTACTGCGCCAACACCGCGCGCGAGATGAAGATCGACGTGGCGGTGAAAAACAACTTCGGCTTCGGCGGCACCAACGGCACGCTGGTCCTGCGCCGCGTGTGAGCACCGGCGGCACCGCGCATGCGCGCTGCCCCGGCGGTTGATGCGGCGCTTGGCAGCGGTCGAGTCGAGCGCATGTTGATCACCCTGCTGCACGCCGGTGCCGGCGCCGCGTTTTCGGTGTGGGTCGCAGCCCATGCCGAAGCGCTTGCCGGTCCGTTGTTCGCTGGGTTGCCCTGGCTGATGGGGTCGGCCGGCGCGCTGGGCCTGGGCTTGGTCGGTTTCTGGCTGGCGCGCCAGGCCTTGCCCGCCGAGCCGGCCCGCTTGCGCTGGGACGGCAGCAGCTGGCAACTGCGCCGTGAATTGCGCGACGAAGACCTGGTGCCGCTGCAGCGGGTGGTGGTGGCGATGGACTTGGGCACGTGGCTGCTGCTGCAACTCGTGCCGGTCGACACGATGCGATCAACCCAGCGATCAACCCAGCGATCAAGCTGGCGGGTGGTCAGCGCGCGGGGTGTCGGCGGCGCTTGGCACGGTCTGCGGGTGGCGCTGCAAGCCCATGCTGGCGCGCCCCGCGACACAGCGGGTGGCGAGACAGACCCGCCGGCCAAGGGCCCGGGAAGCCGGCCATGACCATCGACGACACCGACCTGCTGCTGGTCGAACGCGCCAAGCGCGGCGACCAGAAGGCCTTCGAGATGCTGGTCATCAAGTACCAGCGCCGCATCCAGCGCCTGATCGCGCGCATGGTGCGCGACGTCGATCTGGTGCAGGACATCGCCCAGGAAACCTTCATCCGCGCCTACCGCGCGATGCCGCAGTTCCGCGGCGACAGTGCGTTCTACACCTGGCTCTACCGCATCGCCGTCAACACCGCCAAGAAAGCGCTGGTCGACTTGAAGCGCGACCCGCTGGTCACCGAATCGGCCCGCGCCGGTGCAAATGACGACGACGATGAAACTTCCCGAGTCGAGCGCGAACTAACCGACGGCGAAACGCCGGAGGCGCTGCTGGCCAGCAAGCAGATTGCCCAGGCGGTGAACGCGGCAATGGAAGCACTGTCCAATGACCTTCGCCAAGCGATCACCTTGCGCGAGATCGAAGGCCTCAGTTACGAAGAGATCGCCGAATTGATGAACTGTCCGATTGGCACGGTGCGCTCGCGTATCTTCCGGGCACGCGAGGCCATCGCATTGAGGTTGCGGCCCCTGCTGGACACGAGTGAAGGTGAACGATGGTGAACGACGGTGTCGAGCGCATCGACCCCAACCGGCCGGTCCGGCGAGGCTGGGGCCCCTGGAGTCAAACAAAGATCATGCAAATCAGTTCAAACCAAGCTTCGGGTCCACAGCGGCAAGCTTTGTCGTCGCTGATGGACGGTGACTTGCCGGCCGGTGAGCTGGCCGCTGTTATCGCCCGTTTTCGTGACGACGGCGAGTTGCGTGCCGACTGGCATGCCTACCACCTAATCGGCGACGTGCTGCGCTCTGACGAGCTGGCCGCCGCACCCGCACGCGACGCTGGCTTCCTGCAAGCCTTGCGCCACCGGCTGGACCAGGCGCCGCAACGCGCCGACACCCTGCCGCTGGTGGCGGCCGCGCCGCCTGTGCCCGCGCCGGGTACGCCCGCGTCAGCCACGCCCACGTCAGCCACGCCAGTGCCGGCCTTGCCTGGCCGGCGCCGGCTGGCGGGCTGGTTGATCGCCCCCGCCGCGGTGGCCGCCGGTTTTGTGATGGTGGCGGGCGTGCTGGTCGTCAACAAGACGCTGGTTTCGCCGCCAGTGGCTGCCGACGCGGTGATCGCGCAGCGGACACCGGCCGCCGGCGTGCTGGTGCGTGACGCCCGGCTCGACCGCTACTTGGCTGCCCACCGCAACCTGGGCACCGGCTTGGCCGGCACGGGTGCGGGCGGCACCGAGCGCACGGTGCAAATCGTCTACGAACCCAAGTGAGCGATAGCCTGGCGCAGTCCCGGCGACGGCTGGGCCGGGTCGGCCTGGGGCTGGCGCTGTCATGCACGGCGTGGGCTGTGTGGGCACAAGCCGGGTCGGGCGGCCAAAGCGGCAGCGGTGGGGCCGATGGCAGCCTCTGGCTGGTCCGCATCCAGCAGGCCGCAACCGACACCAATTACCAGGGCACCTTGATGTTCAGCGCCGGTGGCGTGGTGTCCAGTTCCCGCTTGGATCACTTTTGTGATGGCCGCCAGTGCTACGAGCGGCTGGAGGTGCTGGACGGCCGCGCGCGGGTGCAGTACCGCCACAACGACCGCATGGTCACGGTCTGGCCTGCCAGCAAGCTCGCGCTGATCGAGCAGCGCGGCCCGCTCGATGAATTTCCGGCACTGCCGGCTTCGGCCAGCAGCCGTGTGGCCGAGCACTACGAGCTGCGCAGCATCGGCCAGGACCGCGTGGCCGGCCACGATGTCGAGGTGCTGATGGCCAGACCGCGCGACAAGCACCGCTACGCGCAGCGCCTGTGGGCTGAACGCGAGACTGGCCTGCTGTTGCGCAACGACGTGCTGGGGCCCGCAGGTGAGCTGCTGGAGTCATCTGCCTTCACCGATGTCAAGCTGGGGGCGCGGCTGCAACCCGATGCCTTTCTCAAGGCCATGAAGAAGCTCGATGGCTATCGGGTGCTGCAAGCGCAGGCCCAGC
>JAYVDE010000181.1:0-6710 GCA_043749575.1 Burkholderiaceae bacterium
CGCGGATTGTGTGCCGGCGCGCCGGCTGCGGTCAAAGGCAACGCTGAACAAGTCCTCGCGCGTGTGGGCGCCCTGGTTTGGGATGGGCTGCAAGGCGCACAAGCACAGCCATAGCCCAGCTATGGCGAGGATTTGCAACGCCGCAGACCGCCCAAAACAGGGCTGACCGCGCCGCGAGGGATTTGTTCAGCGTTGCCCAAAGCCACCACCGCCCGCGCACCGCCGCTCACTGCCGCCCGCTCACCGGCCAGCGCCGCCCCAAGCCCGATACTTCGGCCATGAACTGGTCCCCCGCTAACCCTTCGTCGCGCCAGCCGGTGCTGGCCCGCAACCTGATCGCCACCTCGCAGCCGCTGGCCGCGCAAGCCGGTGCCGCGGCCTTTGCCCGCGGTGGCAATGCCGTCGATGCCGCGCTGGCCGCCGCAATCACGCTGACCGTCGTCGAGCCGACGATGAACGGCATCGGCGGCGACGCTTTCGCGCTGGTCTGGGACGGCGACCGGCTGCATGGGCTGAACGCCTCGGGCCGCTCACCGGCGGGCTGGACGCCTGCGCGCTTCAAGGGCCTGGACACGATGCCGCGCAACGGCTGGGAGTCGGTCACCGTGCCGGGCGTGGTCTCCGCCTGGGCCGCGCTGTCCGAGCGCTTTGGTCAGCTGCCGTTCGAAGACCTGTTCGTCGACGCGCTGCGCCACGCCCGCGACGGCTTTCCGGTCAGCCCGGTGATCGCGCGGCAGTGGGGCAACGCCTGTACCGAGTTTTCGGGCCAGCCGGGCTTCGAGGCCTTCCTGACCCGGGGCCGGGCGCCGCGCACCGGCGAGCTGTGGTCGTTTGCCGACCAGGCGAGCACGCTGGAAGACATCGCCCGCACACGCGGTGAATCGTTCTACCGCGGCCGATTGGGCCAGGCCATCGCCGCCAACGCCCGTGCGCACGGCGCGGCGCTGACCGAGCAAGACCTGGCGGCCCACCAGTGCGATTGGGTCGAGCCGATCAGCATCAACTTCCGCGGCCGCACGGTGCACGAGATCCCGCCCAGCGGCCAGGGCATAGGCGCCTTGATCGCGCTGGGCCTGCTGGAGCACCTGCCCTACGACGCCACCGCGCCCGGCTCGGCCGCGCGCCTGCACCTGGAGGTGGAGGCGATGCGCCTGGCCTTCGCCGACTTGAACGCCCACATCGCCGACCCGGCCTGCATGGCGCTGCGGCCCGAGCAACTGCTGGACAGCGACTACCTGCGCCAGCGCGCCCGGCTGATCGATCCGGCCCGGGCCGGCAGATACCCGGCCGGCCAGCCGCACAGCGGCGGCACGGTGTACCTGTGCGCGGCCGATGCGCAAGGCCGCATGGTCTCGTTCATCCAGTCCAACTTCAGGGGCTTCGGCTCGGGCGTGGTGGTGCCGGGCACCGGCATTGCGCTGCACAACCGGGGCAGCGGCTTCGTCACCACGCCGGGCCATCCCAACCAGGTGGCACCGGCCAAGCGGCCGTTCCACACCATCATCCCGGCCTTCATGAGCCGCGACGGCCAGCCCGAGATGGCGTTTGGCGTGATGGGCGGCAACATGCAGGCCCAAGGCCATGCGCAGATGGTGCTGCGCCATGTCGTCGAGGGCCTGGACCCGCAGGCCTGCTGCAGCGCAGCGCGCTGGCGCATCAACGATGCCGAGCTGTTGACGCTGGAAGCCGCCACGCCCGCCAGCGTGGTGCAAGGCCTGCGCGACCTGGGCCACCAGCCGGTGGTGGCCGCGCCCGACAGCCTGGATTTCGGCAGCGCGCAGATGATCTTGCGGCTGCCAGCCGACGCCGACGCCGCCACCGCCACCGCCGACGTGCCGCGCTACGCTGGCGGCTCCGACCCGCGCCGCGACGGCCAGGCCATCGGTTACTGATCGTCGCGCCGTGGCGGCCCTGCGGCGTTCGCTGCGGCGGTAGGCCGGCCTTCAGCGCGCCACCTTGTCGCCGATACTTTGAACTGCCATGCCCGCCTACACCTTCGAAGCGCTAGACCCCCAAGGCAAAGCCCGCACCGGCGTACTGGAGGCCGAAAACGCCAAGGCCGCCCGCTCGCAGCTGCGCAGCCAGGGCCTGGTGCCGCTGGGCGTCACGGCGCTGGCCGCCAGCGTGCAGACGGCCGGCGCCTCGCGCTGGTCGCGGCGGGTCTTCAACAGCACCGGCCTGGCGGTCTGGACCCGCCAGCTGGCCGGCCTGGTCGGTGCCGGCCTGCCGCTCGAACGGGCGCTGACCGCGCTGGCCGACGAGGCCAATTCACCCGCCCAGCGCGACTTGGTGGCCCACCTGCGCGCCGAGGTCAACGCCGGCTCGCCCTTCGCCCGCGCGCTGGCCAGCGCGCCGCGTGAGTTCGAAGATGTCTACCGCGCGGTGGTGGCCGCTGGCGAGCAGAGCGGCGCACTGGGTGCGGTGCTCGAACGCCTGGCCGACGACCTGGAAGAACGCCAGGCGCTGCGTGCCAAGCTGCTGGGCGCGGCGCTCTACCCGGCCATCGTCTCGCTGATCGCTTTCGTCATCGTGATCTTCCTGGTCACCTACGTGGTGCCGCAGGTGGCCGGTGTGTTCACCAGCAACAAGCGCGCGCTGCCCTGGCTGACCACCGCGATGCTGGGCTTGAGCGCCTTCGTGCGGCAATGGGGCTGGTTGCTGGCGCTGGCGGCCGCGGCCGGTGCGGTGGCGCTGGGCTACGCGCTGCGCAACGAGGGTTTCCGCCAGCGTTTCGATGCCGGCATGTTGAACGTGCCGCTGATCGGCCGGGTGGCGCGTGGCTACAACGCGGCGCGTTTTGCCGGCACGCTGGCGATGCTGGCCAATGCCGGCGTGCCGATCCTCAAAGCCTTGCAGGCGGCGGCCGAGACGCTGGCCAACCGCGCGCTGCGCGCCGACGCGCTGGACGCGCTGGTGCAGGTCCGTGAAGGTGCGCCACTGGCCTCGGCGCTGGCCGCCAAAAAGCGCTTTCCCGGCCTGCTGGCGATGTTTGCCCGGCTGGGCGAGCAGACCGGCCAGCTGCCGCAGATGCTGGACCGCGCCGCGCGTCAGCTCAACGGCGAGGTGCAGCGCCGGGCGATGGCACTGGCCACCATCCTGGAGCCGCTGCTGATCGTGGTGATGGGCCTGGTGGTGATGTTGATCGTGCTGGCAGTGCTGCTGCCGATCATCCAGCTCAACACCTGGGTGAAGTAGGCACGCCGGCTGCGGCTGGGCGGCCGCGGGCCGTTCAGCCGCAGCGACACTGGCGCTTGAATCCACATCGAGGGCGCCATGAGCGAGCAGCCACCCAACGCCACCGTCGCCGCCGTCAGCCCGGACGAGCAGCAACAGCTGCACTTGCTGCGGGCGCACCGCCGCAAGCACCGGGCAAAGAAATTGCCGCTGCCCCTGGCGTCGCCCGACCACTTTCTGGCGGCCGCGCCGACCTTTGGTCAGCGCCTGGCCGACAGGGTGGCGGCGACCATCGGCTCGTGGCGCTTCATCGGCGTGCAGAGCACGGCGATCGCGTTGTGGATCACCGGCAACGTGTGGGTCGGCGCCGGCGCCTGGGATCCGTTCCCCTTCATCTTGCTCAACCTGCTGCTGTCGTTCCAGGCCGCCTACACCGCGCCGGCCATCATGATGAGTCAGAACCGTTTGTCGGAGCAGGACCGGCGGCACGCCGAAAGCGACTACGAGGTCAACATCAAGGCCGAGCTGGAAATCGAACTGCTGCACGAGAAGGTCGACCTGCTGAAGGAGCGCGAGTTGCTGGCGCTGACGCAGGCGGTGCAGGCGCTGTCCAGGCAGGTCGAGTCGCTGTCGCGGCAGATCGTGCGGCAGGCCGAACCTGAGCGGCGACGGCGGCAGGCACGCCGCAGCGGCGGCTGAGCGACCCGGCGACAAGCCCGGGCCCGCAGTTTGTTAATGTCGTGACATGCAGCGGGACCAGCGTCGCGCCCTGCGTCGTGACAGGGGTCGTGACATGACCCGCGAATGCGGGGGCTTCGTGATGTTGTTCGGCAACGCCCTGCTGCGTATCTCTGCTTCAATGGCCTGACGCGGTATTGCTTGAGGAGTCCTTGATGAATCGGTCTCATGATCTGGTGCCCGTGGCCCGCAGCCACATCCCGATCGCGCAGATGCGCAGCCTCTACCGCTGCGACGAGGTTGAGCGGCGGCTGACCAAGCTGCCGCCCAAGGACCACGACAGCCTGCGCAGCACCTACGAGCGCATGCTCGAAAAAGGCCCCGACCGATTCCAGGTCAAGCCCAGCGGCCTGCCGGCGATGGACCATCTCTACGACGAGATGCCCAACTTTCACGCGGTGCTCGACGACATCCGTCGTCAGCTGGCGCTGTGCCAGGACAGCCGCGACGCACTCGAAATCACGCCGATGCTGCTGCTGGGCCCGCCCGGCGTGGGCAAAACCCACTTCGCCCGCGAAGTGGCGCAGCTGCTGGGCACCGGCATGGGCTTCATCTCGATGAGCTCGCTGACCGCCGGCTGGGTGTTGTCGGGCGCCAGCAGCCAGTGGAAGGGCGCGCGGCCGGGCAAGGTCTTCGAAACCTTGGTCGACGGCCAGTACGCCAACCCGGTGATGGTCGTCGACGAGATCGACAAGGCCCGCGGCGAACAGGCCTACGACCCGCTGGGCGCGCTGTACAGCCTGCTCGAGCACGACACCGCGCGCAGCTTCATCGACGAGTTTGCCGAGGTTGAGCTCGACGCCAGCCAGGTGATCTGGGTGGCCACCGCCAACGACGAGCGGTCTATCCCCGAGCCGATCCTCAACCGCGTCAACGTCTACCAGGTGCAGGCGCCTGATCGTGAGGCGGCACGCACCATTGCGCAGCGGCTCTATGCCGGCATCCGCGGCCAGCACGACTGGGGCCAGCGCTTCGAGCCCGAACCGGGCGAGGAGGTGCTGGACCGCATGGCCGACATGGCACCCCGCGAGATGCGCCGGGCCTGGATGACGGCCTTCGGCAACGCCCGGCTCGACGGCCGCGGCGTGGTCGCGCTGGCCGACCTGCCGGCCACCGGTGGCATCGGCAAGCGCGGGCCGCTGGGCTTCGTCAACTGACGCCGGGCGGCTGAACGGTTCAGTCGGCCAGGCCAACCGACGCGCCGCCGCCGCCCTCAATACCGACCTGTCGGCCAGTGGCCCACCGATTTGAGGCGCCAGCTGGACCGCCCGTGCGGCCGTGCGCCGTGCAGCGCGCCGACCAGCGCGCCGGCCCGTAACATCGACCGCATGCCCTTGCCCGCCTCCTTGCCCGCCGCCTTGGCCGTCGACATCAGTCCCCCGGCCGTCGCCCCGCCGCCGGCCGGCCACCTGGTGGTGGCACTGTCGTCACGCGCGCTGTTCGACTTCGAAGCCGAAAACGAGGTGTTCGAGGCCCGCGACGACCACGCCTACATGCAGCTGCAGCTGCAGCGCCTCGACCAACCGGCACGGCCAGGCGTGGCATTTGCGCTGGCGCGCAAGCTGCTGGCCTTTAATGCCGGCGCCGCGCCCGGCACGCCGCCGCGGGTGGAGGTGGTGATCGTCTCGCGCAACGACCCAGTGTCGGGGCTGCGGGTCTTTCGCTCCTGCCAACATTACGGGCTGGCGGTCGAGCGCGGTGTGTTCACCCGCGGCGAGGCCCCCTGGCGCTACCTGCGGCCACTGGCCGCGCAGCTGTTTCTGTCGGCCAACGAGGCCGACGTGCGCGCGGCGCTGGACGTCGGCGTGCCGGCAGCCCGCGTCGCGCCCACCGCGCCGCAGGCCTCGGCGGCCTATCCGCGCGAACTGCGCATCGCCTTCGACGGTGACGCCGTGCTGTTTTCCGACGAGGCCGAGCAGGTCTACCAACGCGACGGGCTGCTGGCCTTTCAGCAACACGAGACGGCGCGGCTGGCCACGCCCTTGGCCGCCGGGCCGTTCAAGCCGCTGCTGCAGGCGCTGCTGGCGCTGCAGCAGGCCGCCAGCGCCTCGGGCATGCGCGTGCGCACCGCGCTGGTGACGGCGCGCAGCGCACCGGCGCACGAGCGCGCCATCCGCACGCTGATGGACTGGCGCATCGAGGTCGACCAGGCGATGTTCCTCGGCGGCCTGCCCAAGGGCGAGTTCCTGCGCGAGTTCGAGCCCGACTTCTCCTTCGACGACCACCCGCGCCATGTCGAGAGCGCGGCGCGGCATGTGCCGGCGGGGCATGTGGCCGCGGGCATTCTGAACCCCTGATTCGCGGGGCGGCCAAGCGGCCAACCGGCTGATCGGCCAATCGACCAATCGGCCAATCGGCCAATCGGCGATTCAGCCTGCCGCCACCAACCCGCGTCACCACAGTTTCACAGTCGACCGCAAGACTCGGCGCATCCGAGCTGTGATCGACAGCGTGAACCATTTCCTCCCCTCCGCCGCTTTGGCACTGGCGCTGGGCACGCTGGGCACCGCCGCGGCGGCCGCAACTGCTGCGGCCAGCGTCGACCTGTCAAAGTACCAGCGCATCGCCAGCTACGCTCTGCCGATCGGCAGCGGCGCCAACCTGCTGGCCGACGAAGCCTCGCAGCATCGTCGAGGTCGACCGCGCGGGCACTGTCTACAGCAGCCTGGATGTCGGCACCGCGTCACAGCACGAGGGCCTGACGATGGACGACCAGGGCCGGCTGTATGTCGTCGGCGAACAGGCCGGCAGCACCGGCCGCTCAGGCCTGTGGGTCTATGGCAACGCTGAACAAGTCC
>JAYVDE010000182.1:0-6683 GCA_043749575.1 Burkholderiaceae bacterium
GCGCCTGGTAGTTGCGCACGCCGACCCAGGCCACGGTCTGGCCGGGCGCGGCGGCCAGGTGATCGATCGAGCATTCGGCGGGCTCGCTCTTCATCAGCCAATAGTGCAGCGATGCGCGCGCGGGCGGCGCCTGTACAGGGCGGGTCATGAGGGCGATGGGGGTGTCCGTTGCGAACCGTGAACCGCATTCCTGATCCCAAGGGGGAGATCAGGTGGGCAAGGTCAGCGAGGCTTCGGGTTCATCTGACGCGAGACGATCACACCCGCCTTGCGATGTTCCAAGCCCTGGCTCATAGAGCATCGGATCAAGGAAATATAAAGCCCACGAAACGCAACGGACGACATCATTCTAAGCACGCTGCCCGCCCGCGGGGGCGCTGATTTTGCATACCCAGGTCACAACAACTGGCCGTCGTTGCCCAGCGCGTCGTCGATGCGGCGGATCAGGTGTTCGATGTCCAGCGCACCGGCTTGCAGCACCGTGGCCACGGTGGCGGCGGGCGGCGTGGCTGGGGTGGGTGGCGTCACTGGCGTGGCTGGTGGCAGGTGGCTGGCTTCGGCCATTTGGTAGGCCAGGTTCAGGGCCGTCAGCACGGCGATGCGCTCGCGCGCCTTGACCTTGCCGGCGTCGCGGATCGCGCCCATCTCGCGGTCGACGATGGTCACCGCCTGGCGCAGCAGCGCTTCGCCATCGGGCGGGCAGGCCAGCATGTAGCTCTGGCCCAGGATGGTCGCTTCGATCTGCTTCATGCGGCGTCGGTGTCGGGGGACGGGGTGAACGGGGTGGACGGCAGCAGTGCCGGCGCCACGGCCCGCGGCGTGCCGGGGGCGTCGGCCGGCAGCCGGTCGAGCAGGGCGTCGATGCGGGCACGCGCGGCGGCCAGGCGCGAGCGCAGGCTGTCACGCTCGGCGCTGACGCTGCCGAGCTGCTGCGTCAGCAGCGTGTTGGTGCGCTTGAGTTCCTCGTGCCGCAGCACCAGGCGTTCGATCCGTTCGGCGAGATCCTCGGGTCTAGACATGCCTGGCATCGCCTCCTGTTGAGCGCCTGATTGTAGGTGCCGAGGCGGCGGCGGCCATGCTGCGGGCGCGGGTGGCGTGGCCGCAGCGCAGCCGCCGCGGTGCGGTAGCATCCGCTCCGTTGGTGCTCTGGCCGCCCCTCGTGACGGCCAGGTTAAACGGGAAGCAGGAAGGTTTTCGCCCCACCGGCGCCGACCCAACCTGCGCTGCCCCCGCAACGGTAAGCGGACGTGGCCGATCCTTGACGGGTGAGGCCACCGCTCCTGTGTCTGACGCCACTGACCGTGCCCACGGTCGGGAAGGCCACAGGGGTTGTTTCCGCCAGCCCGGATACCGGCCAACAGGAGGCTGTCCGCCCAGGGTGGACGGCCACATGGCCAAGGTCCGCGCGGGGAAGCGCGGGCAGGCGTTTTTCGAGCTCCCTTTCCAACATGTTCAATTCCCATTCGGCGCCCAGCGCCCGCTCCGTCATGGCCCGCGCCCTGGCGACTTTGGCGCTGTCGGCGCCGCTTGTGGCGGTACAGGCCGACGACGGCAAGACCGTGGTCGTCACCGCCACCCGCTTCACCGATGTGGCCGAAGCGCTGCCTTTCGGCGCTACGGTGATCACCGCGCAGGACCTGAGGCGCGTCGGCGCCACCAGCGTCAACGAGGCCTTGATGCGCCTTGCCGGTGTGCCGGGCCGGCTGGACCTGACAGGCGGCGGCGAATATGCCCTGGATCTGCGCGGCTTCGGCAGCACGTCCGATTCGAACCAGGTGATCGTCGTCGATGGTCAGCGCATCAGTGAGGCCGATACGGCCGGCACGCGCTTGTCCGGTATTCCGATCGACAGCATCGAGCGCATCGAGATCCTGCGCGGCACCGGTGCCGTGCTGTACGGCGAGGGCGCCACGGCCGGTGTGATCGTCATCACCACCAAGTCGGGCGCGGCGCGCACGGGCGGCAGCGTGATGGTCACCGGCGGCAGTGACCGGCTTCGCGAGCTGCGCGCCGATGGCAGCTTGGTGTCGGGCGGGTTGACGCTGGACGCCGCGGCCAGCCGCCGGCTGGGCGACGGCCATCGGGCGAACGCCGCGTTCGACAGCAGCGCCGCGACGCTCGGGCTGAAGTGGCAGCACGAGCGCTTGTCGGTCGCGTTCCGCCATGCCGACGACCGACTCGATTCCGGCCTGCCGGGCCCGCTGACGGCTGACCAGTTCGCCACCGATCCGTGGCAGGCCAGCACCCCGAACGACCACATGTCGCTGCACAACCAGCGCACCACGCTGCAGGCCGCGCTGGCGTTGGATGGCGGCTGGTCGCTGGCGCTGGACGGTGGCTGGCGCAGCAAGGCCTCGCGCAGTGTGTTTGGTGCCTTCGCCTACGACTACGACGTCGACGCCAACCAGTGGAGCGTCCGTGCGCGGCACGTCGGCCGCATCGATCTGGGCACCAACACCTTCGCCATCGGCGTGGACGACAACCGCTGGCAGCGCGAGGTGCTGGGCGCTTTCGGCTCGATGGCCGACCAGACTAACCGCGGCGTGTTTGTGCGCGACGAGCTGGTGCTGGCAGGCGGCACGCGCCTGGTCGCCGGCTACCGGCGCGAGGCGCTGCGCAAGTCGGTTGTCTCGGCCTTCACTGCCGACACCTTGGACCGCAACCTCGACGCGTGGGAACTGGCACTTCTGCAGCCGCTGTCGGCGCAGTGGCAGGCCTACGCTCGCGTGGGGCGCAGCTTCCGGTTGGCGAACGTCGACGAGTTCAGTTTCACCTCGCCCGGTATCGGGCTCCGGCCGCAGACCTCGCAAGACGGCGAACTGGGCCTGCGCTGGCGGCAAGCTGGCAGTGCCGCCCAGCTGCGCTTGTTCCGCAGCGCGCTGACCGACGAGATCGGCTACGACCCAGCGGCGGCCGGACCGTTCGGCCGCGGCGCCAACGTCAACTTCGACCGCACGCGGCGCCAGGGACTGGAGTTCGAAGGCCAGCATGCGCTGTCGTCGGCGTGGACACTGCGCGCCGCCGCAGCCTGGCGCCAGTCGCGCTTCGCCGCTGGCCCGTACGATGGACGCGACATCCCGCTGGCCGTGCCGCGCAACGCCTCGATCGGCGTGGGCTGGCAGCCGGCCGAAGGCCACACGTTGGACGCCTGGCTGCGCGCCAGTGCGTCCCAGCCGGTCGACTTTGCCAACAGCTGCCGCTTGGCCGGCGCCGCGACGGTGGATGCACGCTACGCATGGCGGATTCAGCCGGTCGAGCTGTCGCTGGCGGTGGCCAACCTGTTTGACCATCGACACGCCACCCAGGCCTTTGCTTGCACCGCCGACGGCCGTGCCACCTCGATCTACCCTGAGCCCGGGCGTACGGTCAGCGCCTCGGCCCGCTGGTTCTTCTGACGGGTACTCAAGCAAGCCCCGATGGGCCTGACCGGCGCACGCTTGACCGCCCTGGCAGTGGCCGTGCTGGCGCTGCTGGGCGCGGCCGTGGTCGCCGGGTTGGCGCTGGGCAGCGCCGGCTTCGACCTCGACCTGATCGTCGCGTTGCGCGCGCCGCGGGTAGCGGCCGCGGTCGGTGTGGGCGCCTTGCTGGCGCTGTCGGGCCTGGCAATGCAGGTGCTGCTGCGCAACCCGCTGGCCGATCCCTATGTGCTGGGCACCTCGGGCGGCGCTTCGGTCGGCGGGCTGCTGGCCTTGATGGTCGGTGCCAGCCTGTGGGTCGGCGCCGGGCTGGGCGCGCTGGCCGCCGGTTGCGCGCTGCTGGCACTGACCCGCTCTGCGCTGGCCACCACCGACGATGCTTCGCCGCGCTTGGTGCTGACCGGCGCGATGCTGGCCTCGCTGTGCGGCGCGCTGGCCACGCTGCTGCTGGCGATGACGCCCGACCAGCGCCTGCGTGGCGCGATCTTCTGGCTGGTGGGCGATTTGTCGGGCGCGCAGGGCGGTTTGGCCTGCGCTGCGGCGGCGGTGGTTCTGGCCGGCTGGTTGATGTCGCGCGACACCGCGATCGACCGCCTGCAGCTGGGCAGCGAAGTGGCTGCCTTGCTGGGCGAACCGGTGCGGCGGCTGCGCTTCATGCTGCTGGTCGCGGCCTCGCTGGCGGCCGGCATGGCGGTGGCCAGCGCCGGTGCCATCGGCTTTGTCGGCCTGGTGGTGCCCCAAGCCTTGCGGCTGCTCGGCGTGCAGCGCAGCCGCGACCTGGCCTGGATGAGCGCGGCCGGCGGCGCCGCGCTGCTGACGCTGGCCGACCTGGTGGCGCGCACCATGGTCGCGCCGCTGGAGCTGCCGGTCGGCGCGGTGATGGCGCTGGTCGGCGCGCCGCTGTTCATCGCCATCCTGGCGCGGGGCACCCGGTGAGCCGCGGCGCTGGCCGGCCCAGGGCCGATCGCGACCGCGACACCGCCACCGCCACCGCCACCGCCACCGCCGCGCCGTTGCTGAGCACCCAGTCGCTCAGCTTGCACGCCGCCGGCCGCTGCCTGGTGCGCGCGCTGGATTGGCAGGTGCACGCGGGTGAACGCTGGTGCGTGATCGGCCGCAATGCCTCGGGCAAAAGCACGCTGCTGCGGGCGCTGGCCGGGCTGGGTGTGCCCCAGCGCCAGGGCGTGGTGCGGTGGCAGGGCAGGCCGCAGGGCGACTGGGCCGCCGCCGACGCCGCCTGGGCCCGCGCCTATGCGCCGCAGCAGTCGGTCGACCGCTTTGCGCTGAGCGTGCAGCGCCTGCTCGAGCTGAGTACTGTGCGCCCGGCCCTGCAGACCGCCGCATCGGTGCTGGCCGCGTTGGACGCCGAGGGGCTGGCCCAGCGCGGCGTGATGCAGTTGTCGGGCGGTGAGCGCCAGCGGGTGGCGCTGGCCCAATGTGCGCTGCAGGGCGCGCCGCTGATGCTGATGGACGAACCGGTGTCGTTCCAGGACCCGGCGCACCAGGCCCAGGTGGCGCGCTGGCTGACCGAGCTGGTCGCGCCGGGCAGCGCTGCCGCCTTGGTCGTCACCGCGCACGACGTGAATTGGATCGCCCGCACCGCCAGCCATGTGCTGGCCTTGTACGGCGACGGCCTCTGGCAGGCGGGCCCGGCCGCAGCGCTGCTGAACGCGCCGCTGCTGGAGCGGGTGTATGGCTGTGGCTGGCGTGAGGTGGGCGGGTTTTGGGTGGCAACCTGACCCGGCCCTTGACAATGCTCCGATGAGTTTCACCGTCGACCTCGGTTGCACCAGCGAGCGCGGCCTGCGCTCGCTGAACGAAGACTTCGGCGGGGTGGTCAGGGCGCCGCCGGGGGAGGCCTCGCGCGGGCTGATCGCCGCACTGGCCGACGGAGTGTCGGGCGGCGGCCAGGGCCTGGAGGCGGCGCAGACCACGGTGATGGGCTTGCTGGGCGACTTTTTCGCCACGCCCGAGACCTGGGAGACCACGGTGGTGCTCGACCGGCTGATCGGCGCACAGAACGCCTGGCTGGCCGACCACAACCGCCGCCGCCAGGGCGCCGCCGGCGGCGCCGCGCTGACCACCTTGACCGCGCTGGCGCTGCAGGGCCAGACCTGGACCCTGGCCCATGTCGGCGACAGCCGCGCCTGGCTGCTGCGGGCCGGTGCAACTCCGGCGGATGGCCACGCCGCGGCCGATGAGCTGATGCAGCTGAGTACCGACCACGCCTTCGAGCAGCCCGACCAGCGCAGCCGGCTGAGCCGCGCGATGGGCCTGGACGACGTGGTCCGGCTCGACTTTGCCCAGGGCGATGTGCGCATCGGCGACTGCTTCGTGCTCAGCACCGACGGTGTCCACGGCGTGCTCAAGCCGGCCCGGCTGGCCACGCTGGCGCGCCAGGGCAGCGCCCAACAGGCCAGCGATGCGCTGGTGGCCGCAGCACTGGCCGCCGGCAGCCGCGACAACGCCACCGCGCTGGTGCTGCGGGTCACCGGGGTCGATGCCCGCCAGCTGCACGACGAGCTGGCCGACGGGCGCCGGCTCGACCCACCGCCGCCGCTCAAGCTGGGCGATACCTTGGACGGCTACACCATCACCGCGCTGGTGGCCGACACCGGCGTGCACCGGCTCTACCAGGCCCGGGTGCCCGGTGGCCGGGCGCTGGTGGTGCTGAAGACGCTGCACTCTTCGCGCGCCAGCGACCCCGAAGAACGCGCGATGCTGGCCCACGAGGCCTGGCTGGGCCATCGGGTGACGGCCCGTGGCGAGCGCGGCTTCGTGCGGGTGCATGAGCGTTCGGCGCAGGCCAGCGCGCTCTACACCGTGTTCGATTGGCACCCCGGCAAGACGATGGCGCAGCTGCAGGTGCTGGCCCGCACGCGCGGCCGCCCGCCCGCGGTGGCCGAGCTGCTGGCCGCGGCCACCGAGCTGGCCGCCGCGCTGGGCCGGCTGCACCGCCACGGCGTGGTGCACCGCGACATCAAGCCCGCCAACCAGCACCTGGGCGACGACGGCCAGTGGCGCATCCTCGACCTGGGTGTCGGCCTGAGCGGGCGCGAAAGCGCGGCCCAGCGCGAGCTGCATGCCGGCACGCCCAGCTACATGAACCCCGAACAATGGCAGGGCCAGGGCGCCGACGCCGGCAGCGACCTGTACGCGCTGGGCGTCACGCTCTACCAGTGGCTGACCGGGGCTCTGCCCTATGGCGAGATCGAGCCGTTCCAGACTGGCCGCTTCCGGCGTGACCCGGTGGCGCCGTCGCGGCTG
>JAYVDE010000183.1:0-6680 GCA_043749575.1 Burkholderiaceae bacterium
ACCATCAGGATGTGCTGGTCCACGGTGTAGACGTGAAACAGGTCGTGCTGCATGCGCCCGACGATGCGGCGGAAGACCCACAGGTAGCGGCCCAGCACCGAGGTCTGGTTCATCAGCCGGAAGGCGTGGGTGATGCCCTGCGGCTGGCGCAGGATGTCCATGAACAGCTCGCGGTTGATGGGGTCGTGGCGGAAGGCCGTGTCCATCACGTCGCGCGAGTTGTAGAGCGCGCGCAGCGTGCGCGCCGACAAGCCCTTGATGCCGGGTGTCTGCTGGAAGACGAGAAACGTCTCCAGGATCGCGTGCGGGTTGTCGCTGTAGAGCTGGTCGTGCGTGACTTCCAGCATGCCGCCGCGGTCGAAGAAGCGGGCGTTGATCTGGCGCATCGGAGCGGCTTCGCTGCCGTTGATGCGCTCCTCGATGTTGAGCATCAAGATCTGGTTGAGCTGGGTCACCGCCTTGGCCGCCCAGTAATAGCGGTGCATCAGCACCTCGGACGAGCGCTGCGCCTTGCTGCTCTGGTAGCCGAAGCTCTCGGCCACGGCGGTCTGCAGGTCGAACACCAGCCGGTCCTCGCGGCGGCCGGCCACCGCATGCAGGCGGGCGCGGATCAAGCGCAGCGTGCCCTCGTTGCGCTGCAGCTGCTTGACCTCGAACGGTGTGATCAGGCCGTTGGCGGCCAGCTCGGCCCAATTGCGGCCCAGCCCGGCGGCACGGGCGACCCAGATCAGCACCTGCAGATCGCGCAGGCCGCCCGGGCTTTCCTTGCAGTTGGGCTCTAGCGCGTAGGGCGTGTCGTCGTACTTGGTGTGGCGCTGGTGCATCTCCAGCGTCTTGGCCCGCAGGAAGGCCTTGGCCTCCAGCACTGCGGTGGTTTCGCGCTGGAAGGTGGCGCACAGCTTGCGCGAGCCGCAGACCAGGCGCGATTCGAGCAGCGCGGTCTGCACACTCTGGTCGGCGCGGGCCTCGGCGACACATTCGGCCAGCGTGCGCACGGCCGAGCCGACTTCCAGCCCGATGTCCCAGCAGGCGGTGATGAAGGCTTCGATGGTCGCCTTCAAGGCGCTGCCGGCGTCGGTGTTGGCATGCTCGGGCAGCAGCAGCAGCACGTCGATGTCGCTGTGCGGCAGCAACTCGCCACGGCCGTAGCCACCTACCGCCACCAGCGCGGTGCTGGCCGGCAGGCCGCAGTGGGTCCACAGCTGGCACAGCAGGCTGTCGACATGCCGCGTCAGTGCCTTGACCAGCCGGCTGGCCGCTGGCGCGGTGGCGCGGCTCTGCAGAAAGTGCGCAATCAACGTGCGCTTGCCCTCGCGGAAGCGCTCGCGCAGCGCGGGCACGTTCAGCGGCGCAGCCGCAGCGTCCGCGCTGGGGTCGGCAGGGCTGTCGGCGGTCGGGGCGGTGCGCTGGTCGGCAGTGCGGTCGGCAGTGCGGTCGACAGTTCGGTCGGCCGGCGAGGCCAGCCCCTGCGGGCGCGAGTCGGCGTTCACGGCGCGATCAGCCCGCGCTGACGAAGGCCGGCGGCGGTGGTGAGCCGGCCGACAGCGTGAGCACCTCGTAGCCGGTTTCAGTGACCAGCACGGTGTGTTCCCACTGCGCCGACAGCGAGCGGTCCTTGGTGACGATGGTCCAGCCATCGCCCAGCTCGCGGATCTCGCGCCGGCCGGCGTTGACCATCGGCTCGATCGTGAAGATCCTGCCGGCCTTCAACTCCTCCAGCGTGCCCGGGCGGCCGTAGTGCAGCACCTGCGGCTCTTCATGAAATTTGGCGCCGAGGCCGTGGCCGCAGAATTCGCGAACGATCGAAAAGCCCTGGTTCTCGGTGAAAACCTGGATCGCGTGGCCGATGTCGCCCAGCCGGATGCCGGGCTTGACCTTGGCGATGCCCTTCCACATCGCCTCGTAGGTCAGCGTGCACAGCCGCTTGGCGGCGATCGAGCCATCGCCGACGATGAACATGCGGCTGGTGTCGCCATGCCAGCCGTCTTTGATGACGGTGACGTCGATGTTGACGATGTCGCCGCTCTTGAGCGACTTGTCGTTGGGGATGCCGTGGCAGACCTGGTGGTTGATCGAGGTGCAGATCGACTTGGGGTAGGGCACGTAACCCGGTGGCGCGTAGTTCAGCGGCGCGGGGATGCCGCCCTGCACCTGGGTGATGTGGTGGTGCGCCAGCTGGTCGAGCTGGTCGGTGGTGGCGCCGGGCTTGACGTGCGGCGTCAGCAGGTCCAGCACTTCGGAGGCCAGGCGGCCTGCGATGCGCATGCCGGCGAGCTCGGCGGGAGCGGTCTTGAGGGTGATGGCCATCGTTAAATTATCCCACTGCAAAGTAGAATCACGGGTTTTCACGGGCATGGCCATGCTGTGCGGAACGTCCGCCGGACCGGGCTGCCACTATCCCGGTCCGCCATGCCGACAGCTCAGACGCACGTCCCCCCGTTCACCGATGCCGCCGCACAAGCTGCCGCACACGCCGCCGCCGCCGCACACGCCGCCGCACACGCCGCCATGCACCTGATGCACTTCGAGGGCGGCAATGCGCTCTCGGCCTTCCGGTGCCAAGCCCTGCTGCCGCGGCTGCAGGCGGTGAGCCCGCGCATCTGTGGGGTGGCGGCTCGCCATGTCCACTGGGTCTGGTCGGATGCAGCGCTGGCCGATGCCGACGCCGGTCGCCTGGCCGCGCTGCTGCACTACGGCGATGCTTACGCGGGCGGCATCGATGGCAGTCTGGTGGTGGTGATGCCCCGGCTGGGCACCGTGTCGCCCTGGGCCAGCAAGGCCACCGACATCGCCCGCAATTGTGGTTTTGGCGGCGGCTTTGGTGCCACCGCAACCGCCACCGCCGACGCCGCGGGTGGGCCGGGCCTGCACCGGGTCGAGCGGGTCACCGAATGGCGGCTGCAGTTGAAGACCGGCCTGGTCACCGGCCTGCTGGGCGGCGCCGCCAAACCGCTGACCGATGCCGAACTGCAGGCCTGCGCGGCGCTGCTGCATGACCGCATGACCGAGAGCGTGGCCTTTGAGCGCGACGCCGCACGCCACTTGTTCGACGAATGTGCGGCCACCCCGTTGGCCCACATCGACCTGCTGGGCAGCGGCCCGCAGAGCGGCCGCCCGGCGCTGGTGGCGGCCAACGCCGAATTCGGCCTGGCGCTGAGCGACGACGAGATCGCCTACCTGGTCGACGCGTTTGCCACGCTGGGCCGCAACCCCAGCGATGTCGAGCTGATGATGTTCGCCCAGGCCAACAGCGAACATTGCCGGCACAAGATCTTCAACGCCGATTTCACCGTCGACGGCGAGCGCCAGCCGCTCAGCCTATTCGGCATGATCCGCAACACCGAACGCCTGTCGCCGCAGCACAGCATCGTCGCCTACAGCGACAACTCGGCGGTGATGGCAGGCGGGCCGGTGCAGCGCTGGCGGCCCGAACTGTCGGCTGAACTGTCGGCCGAACTGTCGGCTGAACGGTCGGCTGAACGGTCGGCTGAACCGGCGGCGGCGGTGTTTGCGGCGGGTCTGGCCCAGGCGCCGCTGTATCGCGCGCGCGACGAGATTGCTCATGTGCTGATGAAGGTGGAGACGCACAACCACCCGACGGCGATCAGCCCGTTTGCGGGCGCGGCCACCGGGGCCGGCGGCGAGATTCGCGACGAAGGCGCCACCGGCCGCGGCGCGCGGCCCAAGGCCGGCTTGACCGGCTTTTCGGTCAGCAACCTGCACTTGCCCGGCCTGGTCGAGCCCTGGGAGCGCCACCCGGTCGGCAAGCCCGGCCACATTGCCAGCGCGCTGCAGATCATGCTGGACGGCCCGCTGGGCGGCGCGGCCTTCAACAACGAGTTCGGCCGGCCCAACCTGGCGGGCTACTTTCGCGTCTTCGAGCAGCGGGTGGCCGACGTGCAGCGCGGCTACCACAAGCCGATCATGATCGCCGGCGGGATGGGCGTCATCAGCGCCGGCCAGACCCACAAGATCGCCTTTGCCGCCGGCACGCTGCTGGTGCAGCTGGGCGGGCCGGGCATGCGCATCGGCATGGGCGGCGGCGCGGCCAGCTCGATGGCAGCGGGCAGCAACACCGCGGCGCTCGACTTCGACAGCGTGCAGCGCGGCAACCCCGAGATCCAGCGCCGGGCGCAAGAGGTCATCAACCACTGCTGGAGTCTTGCGGCGCCCAGGTCACCCGAGGCCGGCGACGGCGCTGGTGACGGCGCTTGGCCCGTCGGCGCTGTGGGCGACGGCAACCCGATCCTGGCGATCCACGACGTCGGCGCCGGCGGCATCAGCAACGCCTTCCCCGAGCTGGTCGATGGTGCCGGCAAAGGGGCCACCTTCGACCTGCGTCGGGTACCGCTCGAAGAAACGGGCCTGGCGCCCAAGGAAATCTGGTGCAACGAGAGCCAGGAGCGCTACACCTTGACGATTGCCCCGGCATTGCTGGCGCTGTTCGCGCAGATCTGCGCGCGCGAGCGCTGCCCGTTCGCGGTGGTTGGTGTCACCACCGATGCGCCCGACCTGGTGCTGGAGGACGGCCCCGGCGCGGAGGGGAAAAAGAACCGTGTGATCGACATGCCGATGCAGGTGCTGCTGGGCAAAACGCCCAAGCTGCACCGCGACGTGCAGCGGCTGGCCCGCCACGAGCCGGCGCTGGCGCTGACCGAGGTCAAGCTCGACGAGGTGGCCTACAGCGTTCTGCGCCACCCCACGGTGGCCAGCAAGCGCTTCCTGATCACCATCGGCGACCGCACGGTGGGCGGTTTGAGCCACCGCGATCCGATGGTCGGCCCCTGGCAGGTGCCGGTGGCCGATTGCGCGGTGACGCTGGCCGACTTCAGCGGCTTTCGCGGCGAGGCGATGGCGATGGGCGAGCGCACGCCGCTGGCCGCGCTGGACGGACCGGCCTCGGGCCGCATGGCGGTGGGCGAGGCCATCACCAACTTGCTGGCCGCACCCATCACGCTGTCGCGGGTCAAGCTGTCGGCCAACTGGATGGCCGCCTGCGGCGAGCCGGGTGAAGACGCAGCGCTGTTCGACACCGTCAAGGCGGTGGGCATGGAACTTTGTCCGGCACTCGGCATCGGCATCCCGGTGGGCAAGGACAGCCTGTCGATGCGCACCCAGTGGACCAACGCGGCGGGTGAGCCCCAGCAAGTCACTGCACCGGTCAGCCTGGTCATCACCGCCTTTGCCACGCTGGACGACGTGCGCGGCACGCTGACGCCGCAGTTGCAGCCCGGCGACACCACGCTGATCCTGATCGACTTAGGGCAAGGCCAGCAGCGCATGGCCGGCTCGATGCTGGCGCAGGTCAGCGGCCAGTTCGGCTGCCCGCTGCAAGACCGGCTGCCCGATGTCGACGACCCGGCGATGTTGAAGGCCCTGGTCGCGGCCATCAACCAGCTGCGCGCCGAGCACAAGCTGCTGGCTTACCACGACCGCAGCGACGGCGGCCTCTGGGCGACGGTCTGCGAGATGGCCTTTGCCGGCCAGCGGGGTGTCAGCCTCAACGTCGACCTGCTGGTGACCGAGGGCGACGGCATCAGCGACAGCCGCGCCGAGGTGGGCGATTCCAAGAACTGGGCAGCCCAAGTCGGCGCCCGCCGCGAAGAACTGACGCTGAAAGCGCTGTTCAACGAAGAGCTGGGCGTGGTGATCCAGGTGGCACGTGCCGAGCGCGACGCGGTGATGGCGGTCTTGCGCCAACACGGTCTGTCGCGCCTCAGCCATGTCATCGGCAAGCCCAACGACCGTGGCGTGGTCGAGGTCTGGCGTGATGCCAAGCCGCAGTTCAGCGCGCCGCTGCGCGACCTGCAGCAGGCCTGGGACACCGTCAGCTGGCAGATCACGCGGCTGCGCGACCACCCCGCCGGTGCCGACAGCGAACACGCCGCCGCCGGCGCCGTCGCCGACCCCGGGCTGCACCAGCACCTGAGCTTCGATGCCACCCAAGACCTGGCCGCGCCGTTCCTCAATTTGACCCGGCCCAAAGTGGCCATCTTGCGCGAGCAGGGCGTCAACTCGCAGGTCGAGATGAGCTATGCGATGGCGCAAGCCGGTTTCGACAGCTACGACGTTCACATGACGGACCTGCAAACCGGCCGCGCCTCGCTGACGCAGTTTCAGGCGCTGGTGGCCTGCGGCGGCTTCAGCTATGGCGACACCCTGGGCGCCGGCGAGGGCTGGGCGCGGTCGATCCTGTTCAACCCGGCACTGGCCGAGCAGTTCCAGACCTTTTTCCAGCGCGCCGACACGCTGGCGCTGGGGGTCTGCAACGGCTGCCAGATGATGGCCGCGCTGTCATCGATCATCCCGGGCAGTGAGGCCTGGCCGCGCTTTACCCGCAACAAGAGTGAGCAGTTCGAAGCCCGCTTGAGCTTGGTCGAGGTGCTGGACAGCCCGTCGCTGTTTTTTAGCGGCATGGCCGGCAGCCGGCTG
The DNA here is from genome assembly GCA_043749575.1 of Burkholderiaceae bacterium. Lineage (GTDB taxonomy): Bacteria > Pseudomonadota > Gammaproteobacteria > Burkholderiales > Burkholderiaceae_C > Pseudaquabacterium. The sequence continues at coordinate 6,433 of JAYVDE010000183.1, forward strand.
CCCATCGCGGTGGCCCACGGTGAAGGTTTTGCCGACTTCTCGCAGCGCGGTGACGCGGCCCAGGTGCGTGCGGCGATGCGTTTTGTCGACCACCATGGCCAGGCGACCGAGGCCTACCCGTTCAACCCCAACGGCAGCCCGGGCGGTCTGACCGCAGTGACCACGCCCGACGGCCGCTTCAGCGCGCTGATGCCGCACCCCGAGCGGGTGTTGCGCAACGTGCAGATGAGCTGGCAGGGCGGTGACGT
>JAYVDE010000184.1:0-6662 GCA_043749575.1 Burkholderiaceae bacterium
CTCGGCCGAGTACCTGGCGCTGGAGCGGCGCGACGTCGACACGCGCCTGACATGATGCCAGTGCAGCGGCGGGTGTCGGGCGCGGCGGCGGCAAGTCGGCGGCTTGGTGTGCTGTCGCTGTGGCTCGCGTGGCTGGTAATGGGGACGGTAACGGGGCTGGCAACCGCGATGGCAAGCGCGGCGGCCGCCCCACCCGACGAGCGCGAGCGGCTGGCCGGCGAGCGCCGGGCGGTCGATGCGCGCCATGCCGAGGCCGTCGCGGCCTGTCGGCTGCGGTTTCTGGTCAGCGACTGCGTGGCGCTGGCCCGCAGCCAGCAGCGGCTGGCGCTGGACGGCTTGAGGCGGCAGCAACTGTTGCTGGACGACGCCCGCCGGCGTGAACGCGCCGCCGAGCGCCTGAAGCTGCAGCAGAACCGGGCGCAGGCGCAGTCGCAGGTGCCCGCGCCGGTGCCAGCGCCGCAGGCCTCGGCGCCGTTGCTGCGCCAGCCGCGGCAGGCCGCTGCCGGGGCTTCGGCGGCTTCAGCTGCTGCAGCGGCTTCAGCGGCTTCAGCGGCTTCATCGACGGCGCTGAAGCGTCGGCAAGCGGCATCGACAACGGCTGCCCCGGCCTCCGCGCCGCGCGCAGCCAGCGGCGAGCGTCAGCACCAGCAGGCGTTTGACCAGCGGCAACAAGCGGCCCGCGAGCACCAGCACGCGGTCGAGCTGCGCAATGTGCGACGCGACGCGGCACGTCAGCCCGCGGGCAACTTGCCGGTGCCGACTGCCAACCTGCCGCCGGCTGCCAGCTCCGCCGCAGCAGCCAGCCGCTGACGTGCGACCGAGCCGTCGGCTGGCGTGGCGATCAGCGCCGCTTCAAGCGATCGCCTCAACCTTGACCATCGCCAGCGACAAGTTGTCGCCCTGCGTGTTGGCGCGCTGGCGAGCCCGTGTGATCATCATCTCGGCGGCCTCACGTGGTGCGAAGCTGTTGACATACATGCCCAGCTCGCGCGGCGTGAAGTAGTGCCACAGGCCATCGCTGCAGCACAGCAGCGTGTCGCCCGGCAGCAGCGGGTCGATGCGCTGCAGGCTCACCGGCGGTTCTTCCTCGGTGCCCAGGCAGCCGGTCAGCAGGTTGCCTTGCGGGTGCGTGTTGGCCTGGTCCTCGGTGATCTTGCCCTCGTCGATCAGCCGTTGCACGTACGAATTGTCCAGCGTGCGGCTCACCATGTCGGCGCCGCGAAAGTGGTAGACCCGCGAATCACCGGCGTGCACCACGTCGCAGCCCAGGCCGGGCCCCAGCAAGAAGGCGGCCAGCGTGCTGTGGGGCTCTTCCTCGGCGGTGATGGCGGTCAGCTTGATCATCAGGTGCGATTCCAGCACCAGCTGGCGCAAGATCTCGGCCGGCTGGTCCTTGGCCGGCACGTAGCGCTCGAACAATTGGCGCGCGGTGTGCACCACCTGGTCGGCGGCCTTGCGGCCACCGCTCTTGCCACCCATGCCGTCGGCCAGCACCGCCAGCAGGCAGCCGTTGACACGCTCGTGGCGCAGGATCAGCACCTGGTCCTGCTGGTAGGGCCGGTCGCCCCTGTGCAGGCCGGTGGCAGCCAGCAGTCGGTAAGCCTGGGGAAGCACGGCACTCATGGGTCAAGACTATAAACTCTGGGTCCATGTCCATCGAGTTGATCAGCCCCCTCAACCTGCGTTCGCCCCAGCGCCAGCTGATCGAACTGCGCATGGAGCATGCCGATCTCGACAACCTGATCGACCGCGCGGCCGCGCAGTTGCCGGTCGATGAAATGTCCTTGCGCCGGCTAAAAAAACGCCGGCTGCGCCTGCGCGACCAGATCGCGCGGATCGAGCTTGAGCTCGATCCACCGGAACCGGCCTGATGTCGCTTGATTCGCCCGGCGAGGCGTCCAGCACGCCCGCCGGCCCGGGTGACCTGGCCCGCGACACCGAGGCCGCCTTGCGCGCGGGCGGTCTGTTGTCGCAGGCCGATCCGGGCTTCGTCGAACGCGAGGTGCAATTGCGGCTGGCCGATGCCGTGGCCCACGCCGTGGCCGATCGCGCCACGCTGGTTGCCGAAGCCGGCACCGGGGTTGGCAAGACCTTCGCCTACCTGGTGCCGCTGCTGCTGTCGGGCCGCCGTGCGCTGGTCAGCACCGCCACCAAGAGCTTGCAGGACCAGCTGTTTCTGCGCGACCTGCCGCGCTTGAAGGCAGCGTTGAAGGTGCCGGTGCGGATCGCGCTGCTGAAGGGCCGCGGCAGCTACTTGTGCCTGCACCGGCTACAGCAGGCGCGCGAGACCGGCAGCCTGCCCGACCGCTTCGCGGTGCGCACCTTGGCCCGCATCGAGACCTGGGCGCACGCCACCCAGACCGGCGACATCGCCGAGGTCGATGGCCTGGACGACCGCTCGCCGGTGATCCCCATCGTCACCTCCACCCGTGACAACTGCCTGGGCCAGGAGTGCCCGCAGTTTCGCGAGTGTTACGTGGTCAAGGCGCGGCGCGAGGCGATGGCCGCCGACCTGGTGGTCGTCAACCACCACCTGTTCTTCGCCGACATCTCACTGCGCGACAGCGGCGTGGCCGAGTTGCTGCCCACGGTCGACATCGCGGTCTTTGACGAGGCCCACCAGCTGGTCGAGACCGGCCTGCAGTTTCTCGGCACCATCCTGTCGACCAACCAGGTCATCGATTTCGGCCGCGATCTGCTGGCCGCCGGGCTGACCCACGCCCGCGGCCTGGTTGACTGGGCTGCCACCGCGGGTGGGCTCGACCGCGCCGCGCGCGAGCTGCGGCTGGCCTGCGCCGGGCCGCTGAAAGAGCTGAAGGGCATCCTCAAGCTGCGCTGGGACGAGCGCGCGCCCTTGGTCGATTTTCAGCAGGCGCTGGCCGGTCTGGCCAAGGCCGCCGATGTGGCGCGCGACGCCGCGCTGCTGGTCGAGGCAGCCGCGCCCGATTTCACCCGGTTGGTCGAGCGTGGCCGCCATGTTGCCCAGCTGGCCCATGCCTTCGAGGCCGACGCCGCCACCGACCGGGTGCGCTGGATCGATGTCGGCCCGCGCGACGCCCGGCTGGTTGAATCGCCGCTGCACATCCGCGATCTCTTCACCGAGCAGCGCGCCGCCGCACCGCGGGCCTGGATCTTCACCTCGGCCACGCTGGGCAGCGACGACGCGTTGAGCTGGTTCAGCGAAGCCGCGGCGATGGAAGACGCCCGCAAACTGCGGGTGGGCAGCCCGTTCGACTACGCCGCCCACGCCCGCACCTGGGTGCCGCCGCGGTTTCCGAAGCCCAACGAGCCCGGTCACCCGGCGGCGGTGGGGGCGCTGGCGGCGCGGCTGGCCGGCCGGCTGGGCGGGCGCACCTTCGTGCTGACGACCACGCTGCGGGTGCTGCCGCTGATCGCCCAGGCGCTGAACGACGAGGCCGCCGCGGCCGGTGAACCGCTGCAGGTGCTGGTGCAGGGCACCCATCCCAAGCGCACGCTGCTGCAGCGTTTTCTTGACACGCCGCGCAGCGTGCTGGTCGGGTCGGCCAGCTTCTGGGAAGGCATCGACGTGCCGGGCGACGCGCTGCAGTGCGTGATCATCGACAAGCTGCCGTTTCCGCCGCCCAACGACCCGCTGGTGCAGGCCCGCAGCAAAGAGCTGGAATCGCGCGGCCGCGACCCCTTCAATGACTACTTCGTGGCCGAGGCGGCCATTTCACTGAAGCAGGGCGCCGGCCGGCTGATTCGCAGCGAGACCGACCGAGGCCTGCTGGTCATCACCGATCCGCGGCTGCGCCAGATGGCCTACGGCCGCCGCCTGCGCGCTGCGTTGCCGGCGATGGGCACGCTGGACACCGAGGCCGACGCGCTGGCTTGGTTGGGCGAACTGGCCGCAGGGCATTGACGCCAGGCCCATGACAGGCTGATCGGTGTCAGTCACCAGAACTGCCACCAGGCCCGGTCGGGCAGGCGCACGCCGTTGTTGAAAAATTGGGTGGCCGGGAAGTTCGACTTCAGCACCCGCTCGGCGTCGTCGCGCAGCACCGGCAGACCCAGCTTGTCGTAGCTGGCCGCCATGATGTAGAGCGCTTCCTCGGTGGCCGGTGCGCGCTGAAAATCGCGCACCGCCAGCTGCGCCCGGTTGGCCGCGGCCACGAAAGCCTGGCGGCGGTAGTAGTAGCGCGCCACATGGACCTCGTACTCGGCCAGCGCGTTGACGATGTGGTCCATCCGCAGCCGCGCGTCGTCGCTGTACTTCGAGGCCGGGTATTGCTCGACCAGCTGGGAAAATGCCTGGTACGAATCGCGCGAGGCCTGCTGGTCTCGCTCGGATACATTTTGCCGCGAGATGCTGGTCAGGAAGCCGGTGTTCTCATTGAAGTTGACCACGCCCTTGAGGTAGAGCGCGTAGTCCAGCGCCGGGCTCGACGGGTACAGCCGCAGGAAGCGGTCGAGCTTGCTGATGGCCTCCACCCGCTCGCCGCTCTTCCATTTGGCATAGGCCAGGTCGAGTGCCGCCTGCTGCGCCAGCAGCGTGCCGGCAGCACGGCCTTCGACCTTCTCCAGCGTCTTAATGGCCTTGTCGTAACTGCCCGAATTCAAGTCCTCGCGGGCGTCTGCATACAATTTCTCGGCCGAACCGGACAAGTCGTCCTTGCCACTGCTGGCGCAACCCGCCAGCATGGCGGCCAGCATGACAGGTAGCAACACCAACCCGGCGGCCCAGCCGGCTCGGCGATGTCCAGCACTCTCGGGCGCCGCAAGGCGCATCACCTTCAACAAGCTCATCGGTCTCGGCAGCCTTGCGGCCGGCGTCCTTCCAGGCAGTACAGGCAAATTTGCCGATCACCGGATTCTAATGGCCGCACCCCAAGTCACTTCGCTCCCGGTCAACCCGCCCGCCGACGCCGGCCGCTTGCTGGATGCCGCCGCTGCCGCCGAGGCCGAGGCCGGCATCGATCCGGTCGACGAGGCCGAGGTCGAGACCCGCCAAGCCAGGTTGACGGCCGCTCAGCATGGCCTGCGTCTGGACAAGGCCATGGTGGCGCTGGCGCCCGAGTTCTCGCGCAGCTGGCTGCAGCAGCTGATAGACCGCGGCCATGTCACGCTCGATGGCCAGGTGCAGACCAGCGCGTCGCGCAAGGTCAAGGTGCGGCAGTTGCTGCAGGTGGCGCTGGCGCCCACCGCCGAGAGCCTGGCATTCCGGCCCGAGACCATGGCGCTGGTCATCGTCTACGAAGACGCCCACCTGCTGGTGGTCGACAAGCCGGTCGGCCTGGTGGTGCACCCGGCGCCGGGCAACTGGTCGGGCACGTTGCTCAACGGCCTGCTGGCCCACCATGCCGGCGCCGCCAGCCTGCCGCGGGCCGGCATCGTGCACCGCCTGGACAAGGACACCAGCGGCCTGATGGTGGTCGCCAAGACCGTGCCGGCGATGACCTCGCTGGTGCGCCAGATCGCCGCCCGCGAGGTGCGCCGCATCTACCTGGCGCTGGCGCACGGCCGCATCCCCTGGGAAACCGCGTGCATCGAGGCGCCGATCGGCCGCGACCCGAGCGCCCGCCTGCACATGGCGGTGGTGCACAGCGGCAAGCCGGCGCGCACCGATGTTGACCGCATCGCCGTCTGGGAGCCCGACGCCGCCACGCAGGCCCGCGGCCCGGCGGCCAGCCCGGTCACCGCGGTGCGTTGCCGGCTGCACACTGGCCGCACCCACCAGATCCGGGTGCACATGGCTGCGCGCGGCCACCCGCTGGTCGGCGACGTGGTTTATGGCGGTCGACCCATGCTGGGCCTGACCCGCCAGGCGCTGCATGCCGCGGAGCTGGCCTTTGCCCATCCCGAGGGCGGCCAGCAGCGGGCCTTCGAGGCGCCGTTGCCCACCGATCTGGCCACGGCCTGGGCCCGTGTGGTGGCAGGCTGACACGCCAGTACGCAGCTGCGGCGTTCCGGCGCTACAATATAGAAAGTTGTGAACGTCGATGGTGCGGTCGATGGTGCGGTGGATGTGACATCCCGCTCTAGAGGCTTCACCCGACACGCGGGCCGAAACGGCTTGCGGCAGATTCCAGGCCTGCAGTGTTTGCGGCCAGGCTTCACAGGGCACAGCGGCCGATGCCGGATGCCCGGTCCCCCAGCTTGATCACCGTGCGCAGCCGTCCACAAGACGCCTGAAAGACGGCGTCCCAGGCCACCCAGCCGCTAGACAGGCGCTGCCTGTCACCCGACCGATGCGATGCACCCCGCCGTTGCCTGACAACGGCCACCGATGAACAGAGGTTCATGAACACACACGAGGCCAAGCGCGTCCTCGAGACCGCGCTGATTTGCGCCCAACAAGCCATGCCGCTGCGCGACATGCGCAGCCTGTTCGACGAGCAGGTCGGCGCCGACACCGTGCGCACGCTGCTCGACGAGTTGGTGCGGGATTGGCAAGGCCGCGGCGTTGAACTGGTGGCACTGGCCTCGGGCTGGCGGTTCCAGAGCCGGCCCGAGATGCGCGAATACCTCGACCGGCTGCATCCCGAGAAGCCGCCCCGGTACACCCGCGCCACGCTGGAAACGCTGGCGATCATCGCGTACCGGCAGCCGGTGACGCGCGGCGACATGGAAGACATCCGCGGGGTCACGATCAACTCACTCATCATCAAGCAACTGGAAGACCGTGGCTGGGTCGAGGTCAT
>JAYVDE010000185.1:0-6653 GCA_043749575.1 Burkholderiaceae bacterium
CAGAACAACGGCCAGTTCGCGATCGACAACATCAACGTGACCAGCGTGCCCGAACCCACCACCATCGCACTGGTGGCGCTGAGCCTGCTGGGCATGGCACTGCTGCCCAAGCGCCGCGCCGTCTGACCTCTTACCAGGAGCTTCGAGATGACACCTAACCGCATCGCCCTAGCGGCCGGGCTGCTGGGTCTGGCGTTCAGCGCCGGCGCCCAGACCGCCGCCAAGAAAATCTACATCGTCCAGCTGGCCGACGCGCCGGCGGCCATCTACACCGGCGACGTCGCCGGGCTGGCCGCCACCCGCCCGGCCAGTGGCGCCAAGTTCAACGCCACCGCACCCAGCGTGCGCGCCTACGCCAGCTACCTGGCGATCAAGCGCAATGCGGAGCTCGCCAAGCTCGGCGGGGTGCCGACGCTGCACCACTACAGCTACACCTACAACGGCTTCTCGGCACAGCTGACCGACGCGCAGGTCATGAGCCTGCGTTCGTCGGCGACCGTGAAGTCGGTGGTCGAAGCCGACTTTGTTCGCGCCGACACCACCCGCACCCCGGCCTTCCTGGGCCTTACCGCGCCCGGTGGCCTGTGGTCGCAGCTCGATGCCGCCAGCAGGGCCATCCTGGGCGAAGACATCATCATCGGCGTGATCGATACCGGCATCTGGCCGGAAAACCCGTCGTTCGGCGACAAGGTCGACGCCCAGGGCAAGCCGGTGGCTTACCACCAGGCCGGCACACTGGCCTACGGGCCGGCCCCCATCAAGTGGCAGGGTGGGGCGAGCGCCTGCGTGACCGGGCCGGGCTTCACCGCCGCAATGTGCAACAACAAGCTGCTCGGCGCGCGCTTCTACGGCGATGCGTTCTACGCCAACGCGGCCGCCAGTGGCTTCGCCGCCCACCCGCGACTCGAATACAGGTCACCACGTGACGGCGCCGGCCATGGCAGCCACACCACCTCGACCGCCGGCGGCAACGCCAACGTCGAGTCCACGGTCAACGGCACCGCCATCGGCGCCATTTCCGGCATGGCGCCACGCGCGCGCCTGGCAACCTACAAGGCCTTGTGGACCGCCAGCACCACGCCCAACAACGACGGCGGCATGACCCCCGACATCCTGAAGGCCATCGACGATGCGGTGGCCGACGGTGTCGACGTGATCAACTACTCGATCAGCGGCACCAAGACCAACTTCAACGACCCGGTCGAAGTGGCCTTCCTCAACGCGACCGCCGCTGGCGTCTTCGTCGCCGCATCGGCCGGCAACAGCGGGCCGGGCAACGAGGTGGCCCACATGAGCCCCTGGCTGATGACCGTCGCCGCGTCCACCCACGACCGCCAGGCCTTGGCTGACCTGAAGCTCGGCAACAACGCCGTGTACAGCGGCGTGTCGGTCTATGGCGGCGTGCTGCCGGGGTCGATGGTGCTGGCCAGTTCAATCCCTGCAGTGGGTGCGGCGGTGGCCGATGCCCAGCGCTGTTTTGCAAACACCCTGGACGCCAGCCTGGCTGCCGGCAAGATCGTGGTCTGCGACCGCGGTATCAGTGCCCGGGTGGACAAGAGCGCCGAGGTCAAGCGGGCCGGTGGCATCGGCATGGTGCTGGTGAACGCCAGCGCGGCCGCCAACGGCTTGGTGGCCGATTTCCACTCGGTGCCTTCGGTACACCTGACGCTGGCCGCCCGCGCCGACATCTACGCCTATGTCGGCAACGGCACGGCACCGGCCGCCACCGGCACCATCAAACCACCGGCCAACCCGCCGGCCATCATCGCGCCGGTGATGGCCGACTTCTCGTCGCGCGGCCCCAACAAAGCCAACGCCAACATCTTGAAGCCGGACATCACGGGTCCGGGCGTGGACGTGCTGGCCGCCTACATCGACGCCAACCAGAGCCAGGCCCAACACGACGCCACCGTGGCCGGCACCTTCACGCCGGCAGCCAATGCCAACCAGCTCTCCGGCACCTCGATGTCCAGCCCGCACATCGCCGGCCTGGCCGCGCTGCTCAAGCAGCAGCGTCCGGGATGGTCGCCTGCGGCCATCAAATCGGCGCTGATGACGACGACCACCGGCGTGAAACTGGCCTCCGGCGCCACCGACCCCAACCGCTGGGGCTACGGTGCGGGCCATGTGAACCCCAACGCCGCCTCGGTGCCGGGGCTGGTCTATGACGCCACGGCGGCCGACTACGGGCGCTTCCTGTGCGGCATCGGCCTGGCACCGCCGGCAGGCATCGGCAATTGCGCGGGCCTGGGTTCGATCCAGCCGTACAACCTGAACTTGGCCTCGATCACGGCGGCCAGCGTACCGGGCGTGTTGACGATCAAGCGCCGAGTCACCAACGTGTCGGCGGCCACCAGCACTTTCGTCGCCAGCAGCGCTGGCATGACCGGCTGGAACGTCGCGGTGTCGCCCTCCAGCCTGACGCTGGCGCCAGGCGCCAGCGCCGAATTCAACGTGACTGTCACGCGGACGTCGGCAGCGCTGAACACCTGGACCTTCGGCAGCCTGACCTGGAGCGATGGCATCACCCAGGTCAACAGTCCGCTGAGCGTGCGGGCCGTTGGCTTCCTGGCACCGGCACAGGTGTCCGATACCCGCAGCTCGGGTTCCGGCACCAAGATGGTGCCGGTCGTGTCGGCCTACACGGGCAGCATGTCGGTGGCGACCACCGGCCTCGTGCCGGCCACCCGCAGCGCAGGCACCATCGCCACCGGGCAGACCCAGTGCTACAACGTCACGGTACCGGCAGGGGCAAAAATTGCCCGCTTCCAACTGTTTAACAGCGATACCGCGGGCGGCAGTGCCACCGACTTGGATCTCGATGTGTTCAACGGTCCGAACGGCAGCGGCGTCAATGTTGGCAGCAGCGGCGGCAGCACCTCCGACGAGTTGGTCTCGCTGTCTGCTCCGGCAGCGGGCACCTACTCGGCCTGTGTCAATGGCTACAGCGCGCCAGGCGGCAAGGCCTACACGCTGTCGAGCTGGGTGGTCGGGCCGGCGGTGGGCATCCAGAGCCTGCGCGCCAGCGCACCGCGCCAGGTCTATGCCGGCGGTTCGGCCTCGGTCGGCCTGGGCTGGTCGGTGACGGCTGGCCACCGCTACCTGGGCTTGCTGGAATACTTCGACAACACCAGCGCCGCCATCGGCGCGACCCAGGTCTGGGTCGACAACCACTGATGCAAGCGGGCGCAGCGGGCTGACGGCCCGGTTGATCTGCCAGCATCGAGGGGCCGCGCAAGCGGCCCTTTTTCATGGGCCAGCCTAAACTGCCTGGCATGACCCTGACCGAACTGCGCTACATCGTCGCCGTCGCCCGCGAAAAGCACTTCGGCCGTGCCGCCGAGGCCTGTTTTGTCTCGCAGCCCACGCTCAGCGTGGCGATCAAGAAGCTCGAAGAAGAGCTGGACTTGAAGTTGTTTGAGCGCGGTGCGGCCGAGGTCAGCGTGACGCCGCTGGGCGAGGCCATCGTGCGGCAGGCGCAGTCGGTGCTGGAGCAGGCCGCCGCGATCAAAGAGATCGCCAAGCGGGGCAAAGACCCTTTGTCCGGCCCGCTGCGCCTGGGCATCATCTACACGATCGGGCCCTACTTGCTGCCCGACCTGGTGCGCCATGTGATCGCGCTGACACCGCAGATGCCGCTGATGCTGCAGGAGAACTTCACCGTCAAGCTGCTGGACATGCTGCGCACCGGCGAGCTCGACTGCGCGATCATTGCCGAGCCTTTTCCCGACACCGGCCTGGCCACCGCGCCGCTCTACGACGAGCCCTTCATGGTGGCCGTGCCGCGCCAGCACCCGCTGGCCGGGCGGCAGCAGATCAGCTCGGAAGAGTTGAAGAAGGAGACCATGCTGCTGCTGGGCACCGGGCATTGCTTTCGCGACCACGTGCTGGAGGTCTGCCCCGAGTTCGCCCGCTTCTCCAGCGATGCCGAGGGCATCCGCAAGAGCTTCGAGGGCTCGTCGCTGGAGACCATCCGCTACATGGTGGCCTCGGGCATGGGTATCACCGTGGTGCCGCAGCTCAGCGTGCGCAGCTGGAGCCGCAACGACCGTGACGCGCCGGTGGTCTACCTGCCGTTCGAGGCGCCGGTGCCCAGCCGCCGCGTGGTGCTGGTCTGGCGCCGCAGCTTCACCCGCTACGAGGCGATCGCGGCGCTGCGCAATGCGCTGTACGCCTGCGATCTGGACGGCGTGACCCGCCTGTCCTGAGCCGCAGCCACAGCCGCACCCGCAGGCGCACCCGCATCGGCGCCCGGCGGCTGGTTGGCGCCGCGCTTGGCCTGCGGTCAACGGTGTGGTGCGCCGCAAGCCAACAGTCAGACCGCGCTATCGGGGCGATTGACAGAAATTGATTGGTCGATCAGCGTCCAATCCCTAGACTCGGCCTCGCGGAAGACCGCCAACAGTCCCAGGAGATGACCATGTCAGACGAAGCAAAGTGCCCGTTCGCGGGCGACACCCGTCAACACACCGCGGCCGCGGCCACGACCAACGCCACTTGGTGGCCCAAGCAGCTGAACCTGAAGGGCTTGCACCAGCACGATTCGAAGTCCGACCCGATGGGCGAAGCGTTCAACTACGCCGAAGAATTCAAGCGCCTCGACCTGAATGCCGTGATCAAGGACTTGCATGCCCTGATGACCGATTCACAAGACTGGTGGCCGGCGGACTACGGCCACTACGGGCCGTTTTTCATCCGCATGGCCTGGCACAGCGCGGGCACCTACCGCATCGCCGATGGCCGCGGCGGCGCGGGCAGCGGCGCCCAGCGGTTTGCGCCGCTCAACAGCTGGCCTGACAACGTGAGCCTCGACAAGGCGCGGCGGCTGATCTGGCCGATCAAGCAGAAGTACGGCCGCCAGATCTCCTGGGCCGACCTGATCGTGCTCACCGGCAACGTTGCGCTCGATTCGATGGGCCTCAAGACCTTCGGCTTTGCCGGTGGCCGCGAGGACATCTGGGCGCCGGAAGAAGACATCTACTGGGGGCCTGAAGGCGAGTGGCTGGGCGACGAGCGCTACAGCGGCGACCGTGTGCTGGAAAACCCGCTGGCCGCCGTCCAGATGGGCCTGATCTACGTCAACCCGCAAGGGCCGAACGGCAACCCCGACCCGGTCGCTTCGGCGCGCGACATCCGCGAGACCTTCGCCCGCATGGCCATGGATGACGAAGAGACGGTGGCGCTGGTGGCCGGCGGACACACCTTCGGCAAGTGCCACGGCGCTGCCGATCCAGGCCCCTATGTGGGCGCCGAGCCCGAGGCTGCCGGCATCGAGCAGCAGGGCCTGGGCTGGAAGAGCACTTTCGGCAGCGGCAAGGGTGTGCACACCATCAGCAGCGGCCTGGAAGGCGCCTGGACGCCTAACCCCATCCAATGGGACAACGGCTACTTCGAGACCTTGTTCGGCTACGAATGGGTGCTGACCAAGAGCCCGGCTGGCGCCCACCAGTGGACGCCCACCGACGCCGCTGCGGCGAGCGTCGTTCCCGATGCCCACGATCCGGCGCAGCGCCACGCGCCGATGATGTCGACGGCCGACCTGGCGCTGCGGATGGACCCGGTCTACGAGGCGATCTCGCGGCGCTTCCTGGCCAACCCGCAGGCCCTGGCAGACGCGTTTGCCCGCGCCTGGTTCAAGCTGACCCACCGCGACATGGGTCCGCTCGCCCGCTACCTGGGCCCGCTGGTGCCGACCGAAGAGCTGATCTGGCAAGACCCGGTCCCCGCGGTCGACCATGCGCTGGTCGATGAGGCTGACATCGCGGCCCTGAAGGCCAAGCTCCTGGCCTCCGGTCTGTCCATCAGCCAGCTGGTTTCTACCGCCTGGGCCTCGGCGTCGACTTTCCGCGGCTCCGACAAGCGCGGCGGGGCCAACGGCGCGCGCATTCGCCTGGCGCCGCAAAAGGATTGGGCAGTCAACCAGCCGGCTGAACTGGCCCAGGTGCTGGCCAAGCTGGAAGCGATCCAGCAGGGCTTCAACACCGCGGCCCCGGCCGGCAAGAAGGTGTCGCTGGCCGACCTGATCGTGCTGGGCGGCTGCGCCGCGGTCGAGGCGGCGGCGAAGAAAGCCGGTCACGAGCTGACGGTGCCCTTTGCACCGGGCCGCACCGACGCCTCGCAGGCGCAGACCGATGTCGAGGCGTTCGCCGTGCTGGAGCCACACACCGACGGCTTCCGAAACTTCATCCGCCAGGACCATGAGGGAACGGCGGCCGAGCGGCTGGTCGACAAGGCGCAATTGCTGACCCTGACCGCCCCCGAGATGACGGTGCTGGTGGGTGGTCTGCGCGTGCTGGGTGCCAACGCCGGGGCCTCGCCACACGGCGTGCTCACCCAGCGGCTCGGAACCTTGAGCAATGATTTTTTCGTGAATCTGCTCGACATGAACACGACGTGGCAACCGGCCGCCACGGCGCAGGCGGTGCTGGAGGGGCGCAGCCGGGCCACCGGCGAGCTCAAGTGGACCGGTACCGTCGCCGATCTGGTCTTCGGGTCCAACGCCCAGTTGCGTGCCCTGGTGGAGGTCTACGCCAGCAGCGACGCGCCGCAGAAGTTCGTGCAGGACTTCGTCGCGGCCTGGAGCAAGGTGATGAACCTGGATCGTTTCGACCTGGCGTGATCGCTGTGTCAGGGCCCGCGGGCCCTGACACAGC
>JAYVDE010000186.1:0-6648 GCA_043749575.1 Burkholderiaceae bacterium
CACCTGCGCCGGCTGCTGCCGCAGCGCGGCCGGGCGATCAACAGCGTGCTGGCCGTGCTGATCACCACCGGCCTGGCGATCGGCGTGGCCGTCAACCTGCGCCAGCAGGGCCGGGTGTTCGCCGACCCGTACATGCGCACGCTGCCGCTGCCGTTGCTGCAATGGGCCAAGCCGCAAGCCACGGCGCAGATCGAGCAGGCCATGCAGCCGCTGCAGGCGCAACTGGCCGAACAGGTGCGCAAGGCGGCCGCAGACGAGCCGGGCGACAGGGCTGAGCTGCCCTGATTTGCTGGCCGAAAGCCTTGAGACAGATTCGTTCGTTTACCGAACCGTCTGTGCGACGCCGAACAATAAGCGCCTAAATTGACAGGTGTCACCCCCACGTAACATTCCGTTTGTGCGTGCCGATCTGAGTCAGTTAATGGCCGACCGCGCGGTAACATTTCACGTCTTTACCAGTCACCGCATTCCAAAACTCATGGTCAGCTCAGCGTCCGTGCCCATCGCAGCTCCTCTGGCCCACCGCGTTTCGGCCGATGTCGACGCGGCGCAAGTGGCCAGGGTTTGCGGCGAGATTTGGCAGGAAATCGACACCGCGCTGCGCCCGATCATCGGCCTGCGTGGCGTCGTGGCGCTGTACAACCGCAGTGTTCACCTCAGCAGCATCCACTGGCCCCTGCTGACCGACAGCGTCTCACCCGACACGGCAACGGGGCTAGAGATAAGCGCGCTGCAGTCGCAGCTGGCGCGGTTCAGCCCAGCCGATGCCCTGGCCTGCGGCAATGCCTTGCTGCACACCTTTGACCAGTTGCTGTCCACCCTGATCGGAGCCTCGCTGACCGAGCGGCTGCTGCGTTCGGTGTGGGGCCCCCCCTTGAGCAGCGCGCCCGCGCAGGACACGTCGTCATGACATCAAAAGTAAACATCAACCGCCTGCCCACCGGTGTGCCAGGGTTGGATCTGGTGCTGGGCGGCGGCATCCCCGAGTTCTCGTTCAACCTGATCGCCGGTCTGCCCGGCTGCGGCAAGACCACGCTGTCGCACCAGATCATGTTCAAGCTGGCCACGCCCGAGCGGCCGGCGATCTACTTCACCGTACTGGGCGAGCCGCCGCTGAAAATGCTGCGCTACCAGCAGCAGTTCGGCTTCTTCGACAACGAGTCGATCAACCGCAGCATCTACTTCGTCAACCTGTCGGACGACGCGGCCAGCGGCGAACTCGACCGCGTGATGCAGCGCATGGCCGACGAGGTGGCCGCGCGCAGCCCGGCGCTGGTGTTTGTCGACTCGTTCCGCTCGGTGGTGCAGGCCAATGAAACCGGCAGCGGCCCGCGCATCGGCCTGCAGCAGTTTGTGCAGCAGCTGGGCATGATGATGACCGCCTGGCAGGCCACCACCTTCCTGATCGGCGAGTACTTCAGCGAGACCGACCCGAACCCGGTGTTCACGGTGGCCGACGGCCTGATCTGGCTGCACCAGAGCATGCAGCGCAACTCGATGGTGCGCAAAATAGAGATCATGAAGATGCGCGGCCAGCCCACGCTGCCCGGCCTGCACAGCTTTCGCATCAACCAAGACGGCATCGAGGTCTTTGCACCGGCCAACGTGGTGGTGCCGGCGGTGCCCCGCGGCATCGGCATCACGCCGGGACCGCGCCTGCAGATGGGCGTGGCTGGCCTCGACGCCATGCTGGGCGGTGGCCTGCCACGCGGTTATTCGCTGCTGGTGGCCGGGCCGTCGGGCTCGGGCAAAACCTTGATGGCGGCGGCCTTTCTGGCCGAGGGCGCACGCATGGGCGAGACCGGCGTGATGGCCGCCTTCGAACAGCACCCTGATCGCTCTCGCAACCCGATCGTCGCCGACCTGATCGCCGCCGGCCAGGTCAAGTTGCTCGACTTCAAGTCGTCCGACCTGTCGATCGACGAGGTGGTCTTCCAGTTGGCCAGCGCGGTGCGCACGCACCGGGCCAGCCGCGTGGTGATCGATTCGCTGTCCGGCTTCGAACTGGCGCTGGCGCCCACCTTCCGCGACGACTACCGCGAGTCGCTGCTGCGGCTGGTGGTCGCGCTGTCGAACGCCGGTGTCACGGTAATGATGACGTCCGAGCTGGAAGACCGTTACACCGACCTGCGCTTCAGCCCCTATGGCACCGCCTTCCTCACCGACGCGATCATCGTGCAGCGCTACATCGAGGTTGACAGCCGGCTGCGGCGCCTGATGGCGGTGGTCAAGGTGCGTGCCAGCGCCCATTCCGACGAATTGCGCGAGTACGTCACCGACGGTGGCAGCATCCGCATCGGCGCCACGCTGGACGACCAGGAAGGCCTGCTGGGCGGCCGACCCACCCGCGCACGCGCGCTCGCTGTGGTCGGCAGCCCCGACCAGGACCCACCGCAGTGATGGATCGCGCCACGCCGCCCGATGCTGACGCGGCCAAGGTCGCGCAAGATTTGGCGCGGGTGGAGGCCAAGGTCGACGCTGCGCGCGCGGTGTTGGTGCGTTTGCTGCAGGAGGTGGTGGTCGCCGAACACCGGCTGAACACCAACCAGGCCGGGCAGTTGCTGGAGGCCAACCAGAACCTGGTGGTGACGGCCCTGAGCAACCAGGCCGACGCCGATGCCGCGACCAAGGCCCTGGCCTTGAAGGCGCACCTGGCCGAACACGACCCGCTGACCCAGCTGCCCAACCGCATGCTGATGCTCGACCGCTGCGCGCAGGCCATCGCCGCGGCCCGGCGCCATGGCGGGCGGCTGGCGATGTTGTTCCTCGACCTCGACAACTTCAAACGCATCAACGATGACCACGGCCATGCCGCCGGCGACGAGGTGCTGCGCCAAGTCGCCGAGCGGCTGCGCGGCGCGGTGCG
Organism: Burkholderiaceae bacterium; assembly: GCA_043749575.1. GTDB lineage: Bacteria > Pseudomonadota > Gammaproteobacteria > Burkholderiales > Burkholderiaceae_C > Pseudaquabacterium. Next base: position 2,867 of record JAYVDE010000186.1, read on the forward strand.
TGATGTCGACACCGTCAGCCGCCACGGCGGTGACGAATTTCTGGTGCTGCTCAGCGAAGTCGCCCAGCCGTCCGACCCGGCGGTGATCGCCGCCAAGCTGCGGGCCGCCGTGCACCTGCCCTACCGCGTCGGCGAGCATGAGCTGCAGCTGACAGCCAGCATCGGCATCGCCCTCTACCCAGACGATGGCGACAACGGCCAAGCGCTGATCAACCACGCCGACGCCGCGATGTACCGTGCCAAGCGACAGGGGCGGGGGCAGGCTGAGGCCGACGGCCCGGGTCACGGTCAGCACCCGGCCCCGGCGGGTGGTGCAGCAACTCGCCGCGGGGTGATGGCTGTCGACCCCGATCCTCGCCACGCCAACCTGCGTGAAGCCAACGAGCGGCTGGTGCTGGCCGCGCTCAGTGCGCAGCAGCTGCAGGCGGCGGCCGAGCGGGCGCAGCAAGAGCAGGCCGAATTCCTGGCCGCCGTGGCGCATGAGCTGAGCAGCCCGATGACACCGATCCGGCTGGCCACCGCGATGCTGGGCCGGGCCCAAACCGACGAGCCGCTGCTGCCGCGGGTGCAGGCCCTGATCGACCGGCACCTTGAGCTGGTGCAGCGGCTGGTCGGTGCGGTCAGCCAGGTGGCGGGCGCCGGCAGCCGCACGACGGGCAGCGAAACACCTCACGCGGCGCTGGCACCGGTGGTGCACGCTGCGGCGGCGGCTTGCCGGCCGATGCTCGACACCCAGCAGCAGACCTTGTCGCTGAGCCTGCCGGTTGACACGGTGCAGGTGGCGGCGCACGCCGATGACCTGCAGCAGATCCTGTACAACCTGCTCGACAACGCGTCCAAGTACAGCACCGACCACCGCGAGATCCGGTTGTACGCGCAGGTGCAGGGGCCAGCCGTGGTGGTGACCGTGGCCGACGACGGCATTGGCATCACCGCGCAGGCGCTGCCCGGCATCTTCGAGCCGTTTGTGCAAGACAGCCGGGCCTTCGGCTTCAACGGCATGGGCGTGGGCATCGGCCTGACCGCGGTGCGCGCCCTGACCGAGTCGATGGGCGGCCAGATCGTCGCCAGCAGCGCAGGCCGCGGTTGCGGCAGCCGCTTCGTGCTGACGCTGCCGCTGGCCACGACACCGGTCTCGCCTGCAGGAGCGCTTGATGCCGCCGGCACGGCGCCTTGAGCCCGAGCGGCCCCGCGCGATGCTCGAAGGCGCGCAGGAGCCCTCGCAAAATCCCGTGCAAAAACCCCTGCACAAGCCCCCGCAAGATGCCGGACGGCTCGAGCCGCGCCAGAACCAGGTGCTGGCCGCCTTGAGTGACGCCGACTGGCAGCGCTGGCTGCCGCAACTTGAATGGGTCGATTTGCCGCTGGGCCGGGTCTTGTACGAATCGGGCCGCAGCGTGGACCACGTCGTTTTCCCGACCACGGCGATAGTCGCCCTGCTCTACCTGATGGAGGACGGCGCCTCGGCCGAGATCGCGATGACCGGCCGCGAGGGCCTGATCGGCGTGTCGGCCTTCATGGGCGGGGGCTCAACACCCGGCCAGGCCGTCGTCCAGAGTGCCGGGCAGGGCTTTCGGATAAGTGCACCGGTGATCCGTGAGGAGTTCAAGCGCTCGCCGGCGGTGATGCACCTGCTGCTGGGCTACACCCAGGCCTTGATCAGCCAGATGTCGCAGACCGCCGCCTGCAACCGCCATCACACCGTCGACCAGCAACTGTGCCGCTGGCTGCTGCTGAGCCTGGACCGCCTGACCGGCAACGACCTGACCATGACCCAGGAGCTGATCGCCAGCATGCTGGGCGTGCGCCGTGAAGGGGTAACCGAAGCCGCCCTCAAACTGCAGCGGCTGGGGCTGATCCGCTACGCACGCGGCCACATCACCGTACTCGACCGCTCGGGCCTGGAGCAGCGCAGCTGCGAGTGTTACGCCGTCGTCAAGCGCGAATACGACCGGCTGCTGTCCGGCCGCCCGCTGCGGTCGATCTGAGCCGCCTGGCAGCGCGTCGGTGCGGCGCCTGCGCCGAACGAAGCGGCAACCGCTGTCGTACTGCACTGTGGCGTAGCGCGCGTTACGGCGGTGGCCAAGAAACCAAGCGACCCAAAGCCCCCATCGCTGCTGGCACAAAGAACAACAGCCTAGCGACCGAAGCCGCTAGGCTGTTGATTTCAAACTAATAAAATGGTCGGGACGGCGGGATTCGAACTCGCTACCCCTTGCACCCCATTCAATAGAAACCGTGTTTTTTGCTGTTCTTTGCAAGCCAGCGTAGCAAACTAACTCTATACAAATCAACAACTTAGTATTTCTGACTGTCCTAGGAGTGCCAGCAACGTCTCCTTGAATCCTGAACCGAATTGCCAGAAAATTGCCAGAAGCCGGCTGGCTGGCAATTCAAGGGGCATTCATGGGGATCGAGACAGGCACGCGGCACGACATCGGGATCAGCCACCGCGAAGTGTTGGTGTGGTCCCGCAAGGCCAAGCCGGGCGAAGAACTGCGCGCAGGCAAAGGCCTGTACCTGCGCTGCATCGACAGCGGCGCCTTCTGGGTGTTCCGGTTCAAGAGTCCCGTGTCCGGCAAGCAAGTTCGGACGCAACTCTGGGCCGACAACGAGCAAGGCGTGATCGGGTTCCCGGACGCATCGCTGGAAGAAGCCAAGCGGCGGGCCGGCCAACTGCGGGCACTGGTGGCCGATGGCATCGACCCGGTGATGCAGGCTGAACAGAAGCGCCAGGGCGAACTGCAATCCGCCGAAGCCGAACGCCAGCGCGTGGCCGATGACCAGCGCCAGCGCGAAGCCGCCAGCGCGGCGGCCGAAGCCGAAAGCCTGCGGCGCAAGACCGTGCGCCAGGTGTTCGACCAATGGCGGGCCACCGAACTGCAACCGCTGTTTCGGGCGGACGGCAAGCGCATTGGCCGCAAGGACGGCGGGCAGTACGTGTTTGAGCAATTCACCCGGCACGTTTTCCCGGCCATCGGTGCCAGGGTGCTGGAAGACATCCGCAAGCCCGACCTGCTGGCGCTGCTGGACGCGCAGATTGCAGCCGGCAAGGCCCGCACCGCGAATGTGCTGCTAACCGACTTGAAGCAAATGCTGGACTTCGCGCTGGAACGGGAATTGATCGCCATCAATCCGCTGGCCACCACCAAGAAAACCAAGGTGGGCGGCAAGGATGTGGAACGCGAGCGCGTGCTGGCCGAAGAAGAAATAGGGCAACTCATGGGCACCCTGCCCCATGCGAGGCTAGGCCCGCGCAGCGTTTGCGCAATCTGGCTGACCCTGGCAACCGGGGTTCGCGTGGGCGAACTCATGGGCGCGGCGTGGGCCGATGCCTTGCCGGCCGAGCCGATGGCGCGCAAGTCCCGCTTGGACGCCCTGCTGGCCCAGGCCGATGCCGAGGACGTGAAGCTGGGCTTGGTCGATCTGGACGCCCGTACCTGGTACTTGCCGACCACCAAGAACCAGCGCGACCACACGGTCCACCTATCGGCCTTCGCCGTCGGGCAGTTCAAGAAGCTGCGCGAACTTCGAGAAGTGCTGACCGACACCGTCGAGCCCGACCGGGAAGGCAAACTGTCGCCCTGGGTGTTTCCGGCTACCGATGCGGCGCGGCCGGTGTGCATCAAGAGTTTCGGCAAGCAACTGGCCGACCGACAGCGCCCGCCCGAACTGCGCATGGCCAACCGCAGCAAGGCCACCACCGCCTTGATGCTGGCCGGCGGCAAGTGGACGGCGCACGACCTGCGGCGCACCACCGGCACGCTGATGGCCAGGCTGGG
>JAYVDE010000187.1:0-6631 GCA_043749575.1 Burkholderiaceae bacterium
GCGCATCGCAGCCGACGCGTCAAACCGTGGCTTGGTGGCGTCGACGCCGCTGCGGCTTGGCCCTACTCGTAGACCTCGGCATCCGGGTCGGTGGCTTCCAGCTCGTAGCTGGCGGCCAGCATCGCCAGACGACCGATGACGCCGTACATGTAGAAGCGGTTGGGTGCGCTGGCGCCGGGCTTGTCGCCGCGGCGTGGCAGGTGGTGGCTCTCGGCAAAGGCCAGCGGCACGTAGCTGGCGCCGGGGGCTTCCAGGTTCTCGTCGATGCCGCGATCCGCATGCACGCGGTAAAAACCGCCGACAACGTAGCGGTCGATCATGTAGACCACCGGCTCGGCGACCGCGTCGTTGACGCGTTCGTAGGTCGGCACCCCTTCCTGCACGATCAGCGACAGCGGCCCGGCTTCGGGCGCGGCGCCGTGGTTGCGGCCACGCCGGGCGGGGTCGGCCAAATCTTTCGCGTCGCGCACACTGAACGGGCTGAAGCCGTGCGCGCCGCTGTCGGCCTTGATGACCACGAACGGCTTCTCGTTGATGCCGTATTCCTTGTACTTGCGACGCACTTTGGTCAGCTGCGCGTCGGCCTGAGTCTGCAGGGCGTCGAGGCCGGCACCGCTGGCAAAATCGACCTCGCCGCTGGCGGCGGTCAGCGGGTGGATCAGCCAGGGGTCCATGCCCAGCAGCTTGGCGAACTTCTTGGCCACTTCTTCGTAACTCTGGCAATGGCGGCTCTTGCGGCGCACGCCCCAGCCGGCATGCAGCGGCGGCAGCAAGTACTGCTCGTGCAGGTGCTGCAGCGCACGCGGCACACCGGCCGACAGGTCGTTGTTCAGCAGGATGGTGCAGGGATCGAAGTCCTTCAGGCCCAGCCGGCCCCGTGTGCGCAGCAGCGGTTCGAGCACCAGCTCGCTGCCGTCGGGCAGGGCGACCGGCGTGGGCGCCTTGATGGCTTCGTCCAGGCTGCCCAGCCGAACATTCAGTCCGGCTTGGGTGAAGATGCGCACCAGCCGCTGCAGATTGCTCAGGTAGAAGCTGTTCTGCGATTGCACACCGGGCACCAGCAGCAAGTTCTTGGCCTCGGGGCAGATCTTCTCGATCGCCGCCATCGCCGCCTGCACCGCCAGTGGCAGCATCTCGGGCGTCAAGTTGTTGAAGCCGCTGGGGAACAGATTGGTGTCGACCGGCGCCAGCTTGAAGCCGGCGTTGCGCAGGTCGACCGAGCTGTAGAACGGCGGCGTGTGCTCCATCCATTCAAGCCGGAACCAGCGCTCGATGGCCGGCATCGAGTCGAGCACCCTCGCTTCCAGTTCATTGATGGGGCCGGTCAGCGCGGTGATGAGATGGGGAACCATGGGAGCTGCCTAGGTCGGGAATCGACCACTGATTCTAGGCAGATGGTGCCGACGCGGCGGTTGCCAATGACCGGCTTCGGCGCCGACACCAAAGTGATGGCCTCGCCAGCGGATCGGGCCGAACACGGTCTGCCAGGGCCAAACCGTCCGCGGCCCTCTGCCAGCAGCGGCGCCCGAGACAGCCGGGCCGCCGTGACGCAGTTGCCGCCCGGCCGCCGAGACAGGCCTCAAGCGCCAGCAGCCGCGGCCGACAACCATCACAAGGCCGTGACTCGGATCATCCGACCCGGCAGCTCAGTGATCGCGGCACTTCCAGATCTACGCCGGCTGTATCCTGTTGCAGGCGAAGTGACCCATGAACTCTGTCCCGACCGCATCTTTCACCGACCCCGACCGCTGGGCCCGCCTGAACCAGGCCGCCGCCGCAGACCTGAACAGCTTGGATTTCGGCGTCATCGGCCTCGACGCCCAAGCCCAGGTGCAGCGCTGCAACAGCTTCGAATCGAAGCCGCCGGCCCATCGCCGCAACGGGTACTGGGCCAGCCGCTGTTCAACGTCGTTGCGCCGCGCATGAACAACTTCCCGGTGGCGCAGCCAGCCCAGCCTGCCACAACGGACGCCGGCGCGTGAAACCCGATTTGACTGCCGCTTACGAGGCCCTGGTGCAGTTCCTGTACCAGGCGCCGATTGGCCTGCTGCAGGCCACGCCGGACGGCGAGATCACGATGATCAACGCGATGTCGGCGCAGTTGCTGATGCCGCTGGTGCCCGACGGCAAGCTCGTCAACTTGTTCGACGTGCTTGCCAGCGTGGCCCCGGGGCTGCGTGCGCAGGCGGCTGCGCACGGATCGGCGGTCGGCGCGATCTGCGAGTCGCTGCGCATCGCGCTGGGGCCTGCCGCGCCGCACGGCACACCACCGCAGACGCTGGCGATCAGCCTGCTGAAGCTGGAGGATCAGTCGCTGATGGCCAGCATCAGCGATGTCACGCCGGCCGTGCAGCAGGAACACAAGCGCATGGCCTCCCAGCTGCGCGACCTGACACACACCGACGCGCTGACGGCGATGCCGAACCGCGCGGCGATCATCGAACGCATCGCGCAGGCGCTGCAGAACACGCGCGCCGATGCCGACGACGAGTTCGCGGTGCTGTTCGTCAACGCCGACCGCTTCAGCCGCGTCAACGTCACGCTCGGCGCCGCCGTTGGCAACGAACTGCTGCGCCTGATGGCCCGCCGCCTGAACGGCACCGTACGCGGCGGCGACGCGGTGGGCCGAGACCTGCCGCCTTCCCAGACGGCAGGTCGGCTGGGCGGTGACGAGTTCGTCGTCGTGCTCGAAGGACTGCGCCGCGCCGACGACGTGCATGGCGTCGCACAGCGCCTGGTCGACACGCTGAACAAGCCCTACGGCATCGGCGACCAGCAGGTGCATACGAGCGCGAGCATCGGTATCGTGCTGCGTGCGCAGGCCGGCGACGACGCTGACGCCGTGCTGCAGGACGCCGGCATCGCGATGCGCGAGGCCAAGCGTGCCGGCGGCGCGCGCTACGTCGTCTTCGAGCCGCCGATGAAGGCGCGCGCGGCGCGGCGCGGCAGCATCGAAAGCGAGCTGCGCTGCGCGCTCGCCGACGGCGACCTGTTCGTCGTCTACCAACCGATCATCGACCTCAGCACGGGCGGTTGCACCGGCGTCGAGGCGCTGGTGCGTTGGCGCCACCCGCAGCGCGGCACGGTGTCGCCGATCGAGTTCATCGGCATCGCCGAGGAAACCGGGCTGATCGTCCCACTGGGCCAGTTTGTGCTGCAGGCGGCCTGTCACCAATTTGTGGGCTGGCAGCAGACGCTGGGTGTCCAGGCGCCGCGGCTGCTGTCGGTGAACCTGTCGCGGGCCCAGCTCGTCGATCCGGCGCTGGCCGAACAGGTGCGGCAGGTGCTGGTCAGCACCGGCCTGGCCGCCGAACACCTGCAACTCGAGGTGACCGAAAGCCTGGCCGCGCAGGATGAAACGATCCAGGCCCGCCTGCACGAGCTGAAGGCCCTGGGCCTGACGCTGGCGCTCGACGACTTCGGCACCGGCTACTCGTCACTGGCCAGCCTGCACCAACTGCCGGTGGAGGTGGTGAAGATCGACCGTTCGTTTGTGTGCCAGGTCGAATCGAGCGCGCACCACCGCGTGCTGATCGAGGCCACCGTTCGCGTTGCGCGCAGCCTGGGCATGCGCACTGTGGCCGAAGGCATCGAGACCGAAGGCCAGGCGGCGTTGCTGGCCGAGCTGCAGTGCGACAAGGGCCAGGGCTACCTGTTCGCCAAGCCGCTGCCGGCCGGTGAGGCGACCGATTGGCTTGCCCGGCACCGCCCCCGCGGCCGGCCCGCCGCCGCCGCGCCCGCTGCCCCCACCGTGCTGACGCACAAGCTGCTGGAATGCCTGGAACAGTCGCCGATCGGCATCGCGCTGTTCGACCCGCAGGAGCGGCTGGCCTATGGCAACCGCAGCTTCCTGCAGGTGTACTGGGACGGCCTGGACGGCTTGCCCACCTGGGAAGAGATCATGCGCCAGGCGCACCGGCGCCGGCGCGGCGTGCTGATCGACAACGACGACATCGAGGGCTGGCTGGTCAACGTGCGCAAGCGCTACCGCCAGCAGCCGCAGCGGGTGTTCGAGTCCGACATGACCGACGGCCGATGGCTGCGGGTGAGCGAGGAGACCTTTGCCGACGGTTGGCAGCTGATGATGTCCACCGACATCAGCACGCTCAAGGGCCACGAGGCCGAGTTGCGCTGCGCGCGCGATACGGCCCTGCTGGCGTCGATCACCGACCCGCTGACCGAGCTGCCGAACCGGCGCCACGTGTTTGATCGGCTGGCCCGGCTGATGGACGAGGCCGCCGAGCTGCGGTTCCCCCTGACGGTGGCGGTGATCGATCTCGACCAGTTCAAGGCCATCAACGACCACCACGGGCATGCCGTTGGCGATCAGGTGCTGGTCTGGTTCGCCCGCCAGCTGAACGGCGCGCTGCGCCCGCGCGATGCGGTCGGTCGCATCGGCGGCGAGGAGTTCGTGCTGGTGCTCGCCAACACCGGCCGTCAAGGCGCCGAGCGGGTGCTCGGCCAGTTGCGCGAACGCATGGCCGCCGCGCCGCAGCAGTGCCCGCTGCCGGTCTCGCGCATCGGGTTTTCGGCCGGCATTGTCGAAGCCCAAATCGGCGAGAGCGTGCAGAGTGTGGTGCAGCGTGCCGACAAGGGCTTGTACCTGGCCAAGGGCGCCGGTCGCGGCCGCGATGTCTTCGTCGCCGCCGAGGACATCGCGGCGGCCACGGTGTTGCGGCGCGGTTAACCCGCATGGCCGTGAGCCCGCGCTGCGGGCATGGCCTTGAGCCCGCGCTGCGGGATCAGCCTGCAGCGCGGCTTGCAGAACGGCCTGCGGAGCGGTTTGCACAAATACGGAAGGGCGCCAAGGCGCCCTTCGAACTGCGCGCCAAGACCCGAAACACGGACCTTGGGGCGCTTGCAGCCGAAGCTACTTGCTGTAAGCCGTCTCGCCGTGCGAGCTGATGTCCAGGCCTTCGCGCTCTTCTTCTTCCGAGACCCGCAGACCGATCACCAGGTCGACGATCTTGAACGACACCGCAGCGACCACGCCCGACCAGACGATGGTCAGCAACACGGCTTTCAGCTGGATCCACACTTGCGCGCCGATGCCGTTGGAGCCGACCGTGGCGGTGACCCAATCGGTCACCAGGCCGGGGCCACCCAGGTCTTGGGTGTTGAACACGCCGGTCAGCAACGCACCGACGATGCCGCCGACGCCGTGCACACCAAACACGTCCAGCGAGTCGTCAGCGCCCAGCAGGCGCTTCAGGCTGTGCACACCCCACAGGCAGGCGAAGCCGGAGACGAAGCCGATCACGATCGCGCCCATCAGGCCGACGTTGCCGCAGGCCGGGGTGATGGCCACCAGGCCAGCCACCGCACCCGAGGCCGCACCCAGCATCGACGCCCGGCCGCGCATCATCGTCTCACCCAGGCACCAGGCCAGCACCGCCGCCGAGGTGGCGGTGAAGGTGTTCATGAAGGCCAGCACCGCCGAGTTGCCGGCTTCCAGCGCCGAGCCGGCGTTGAAGCCGAACCAGCCCACCCACAGCAGCGCGGCACCGACCATCGTCAACGGCAGGCTGTGCGGGGCCATGGCTTCCTTGCCGTAGCCCACGCGCTTGCCGATCATGAAGGCACCGACCAGGCCGGCCACGGCGGCGTTGATGTGCACCACCGTGCCGCCGGCGAAGTCGAGCGCACCCATGTTCCACAGGTAGCCGGCCTTGGCGTTCATCGCCTCGACGACTTCCTTGCTGGCGTAGGCGTCGGGGCCCATCCAGAACCAGACCATGTGGGCGATCGGCGCGTAGCTGAAGGTGAACCACAGCGCGCTGAACAGCAGCACCGCGCTGAACTTGATGCGCTCGGCGAAGGCGCCGACGATCAGGCAGCAGGTGATGCCCGCAAACGTGGCCTGGAAGGCAGCGAACAGCAACTCGGGGATGTAGACCCCCTTGCTGAAGGTGGCCGCCATCGCGAAGGTGCCCGTCGCCGGCTCGAACAAGCCCTTCATAAACAGCCGGTCGAGGCCGCCGACGAAGGCGTTGCCCTCGCTGAAGGCCAGGCTGTAGCCGTACAAGGCCCACAGCACGACGATCATCGAGAAGGTGACCATCACCTGCATCAGCACCGACAAGATGTTCTTGCTGCGCACCAGGCCGCCGTAGAACAGCGCCAGGCCGGGAATGGTCATCATGATGACCAACAGGGTGGAGACCAGCATCCAGGCGTTGTCGCCCTTGTTGGCCACTGGGGTGGCAGCGGCGGGCGCCGATGCGGCAGCGGCGGCCACGGCGGCGGCTGGGGCCGGCGCTGCGGTGGCCGCGGCTGCAGACGCCGCTGCGCTGGCGGCAGGCGCCGATGCCGCAGCATCCTGCGCCATCGAGCCACCCGCAAAGCCCAGGACGGCTGCGCCCAGGGCGAGGGAAGCGATGAGCTTTCTCATGGTTTTGTCTTTCCTACGGAGTCGTTGGGGCCCGGCGGGCGCACCGGCGTTGCGGTGCGGCCCGCCGGGTGGGGGTCAGAGCGCGTCTTTGCCGGTCTCGCCGGTGCGGATGCGGACCACTTGCTCGAGCGTGGCGACGAAAATCTTGCCGTCGCCGATCTTGCCGGGGCGCGCCGAGGCCTCGATGGCCTCGATTACCCGGTCGACGACGGCGTCGTCTACAGCGGCTTCGATCTTCAC
>JAYVDE010000188.1:0-6564 GCA_043749575.1 Burkholderiaceae bacterium
CGGCTTCTCGATCAACATGATCACGCTGATGGCCATGAGCCTGTGCGTGGGCCTGCTGATCGACGACGCCATCGTCGTGCGCGAGAACATCGTGCGCCACGTGCAGATGGGCAAGACCGCCCACGACGCGGCGCTGGCCGGCACCAACGAGATCGGCCTGGCGGTGCTGGCCACCACGCTGAGCATCGTCGCGGTGTTCCTGCCGATCGGCTTCATGAGCGGCATCATCGGCAAGTTTTTCCACGAGTTCGGCATCACCATCGTGGCCGCGGTGCTGATCTCGATGTTCGTCAGCTTCACGCTCGATCCGATGCTCAGCTCGGTCTGGCACGACCCGGCGATCGACCGCGAGGGCAAGCCCTTCAAGCCAGTGGGCTGGTACGACCACACGCTGGGCCGCGTCACCCACGGGGTCGACCGGGCCTCGCACCGGCTGGGCGATGTCTACGTCGCCACGCTGGCCTGGTCCTTGCGCCACAAGGGCATCACCGTGTCGATCGCGCTGGCCACGCTGGTGGTGGCGCTGGCGCTGGTGTCCCGGCTGGGCACCGAGTTCGTGCCCAAGGCCGATTTCTCCGAGACCACCGTCACCTACTACACGCCGGTGGGCTCGTCGCTGGCCACCACCGAGGCCCGCGCTGTCCAGGTCGATACCATCCTGCGGGCGATGCCCGAGGTGCGCTACACGCTGTCGACCATCAACACCGGCAATGCCGCGGGGCGTAACTATGTCTCGGTGTTCGTGCGCCTGGTCGACCGCAAGCAGCGCAGGCGCAGCGTCAATGAGCTGTCCACGCCGCTGCGCGCGCGCTTGAACCAGGTCGCCGGCATCACCGTCAGCCATGTCGGCTTGCTCGACGCGGTGGGCGGCGGCAAGCCGATCTCACTGTCGATCCAGGGCACTGACATCCAGCAACTGCAGCGCCTGACCAACACCGCCATGGCCAGGCTGGCCACAGTGCCCGGTCTGGTCGACCTGGACACCAGCATGAAACCGCCCAAGCCCACCGTGGTCATCGACGTCAAACGCGACGCGGCCAGCGACCTCGGCCTGTCGGTGGGCAGCATCACCAGCACGCTGCGGGCGCTGGTGGCCGGCCAGACGGTGGGTGACTGGCGCGCCGCCAACGACCAGACCTACGACGTCAAGGTGCGGCTGGCGCCCGAGGCCCGCAACAAGCCCGAAGACCTGGCCCGCCTGAGCCTGGTGCTGGGCGCCAACGCCGACGGCAGCCTGCGCAGCGTGCGCCTGGGCCAAGTGGCCGAGGTGCGCAACGGCTTTGGCGCAACCCAAATCAACCGTCGCGACTTGAACCGCGAGAGCGAGATCACCGCCAACACCGACGGTCGCGCGCTGGGCCAGGTCTCGGCCGACATCCGCCAGATCCTCGACGCCACGCCCTTGCCACCCGGCTACAGCTACCGTTTCGGCGGCAGCACCAAGGACATGCAGGAGAGCTTTGGCTACGCGATCTCGGCGCTGGTGATGGGCGTGGTCTTCATCTACATGATCCTGGCCAGCCAGTTCCGCAGCTTTTTGCAGCCGTTGGCGCTGATGAGCTCGTTGCCACTCACCTTGATCGGCGTGGTCGGCGCCTTGCTGATCTGGCGCAGCACGCTGAACATGTTTTCGGTCATCGGCGTGATCATGCTGATGGGCTTGGTGACCAAAAACGCGATCCTGCTGATCGACTTTGCCATCCGGGCCCGCGAGGGCACGGTCGGGCCGGACGGCGCCCGCGAGCAAGGCATGGAGCGCAACAGCGCGCTGCTGCAGGCCGCCAAAGTGCGGCTACGGCCGATCCTGATGACCACGCTGGCGATGATCTTCGGCATGCTGCCGCTGGCGCTGGCCCTGAGCGAAGGCGCTGAGCAACGCGCGCCGATGGGCCAGGCGGTGATCGGCGGCGTCATCACCTCGTCGCTGCTCACGCTGGTGGTGGTGCCGGTGGTCTATTGCTGGCTCGACGACTTGGGCGCCTGGTTCAGCCGGCGCCTGTTCGGCCGCCCGGCGGTGACGGTGGCGGTGGCGGTGGCGCAGCAGCCCGCGGCCCCGTTGCCGAAATAGAATCTTGGGTTGAGTCCGGGTTTACCGCCGCAAGACTCACCCTCAGCAAGACCCGTCTTTGCCTGAACTGCCTGCCAGGAACCGCGCCATGAACATCGAACAAGCCCGCTTCAACATGATCGAGCAGCAGATCCGCCCCTGGGACGTGCTGGATGCGCAGGTGCTGTCGCTGCTGGCCATCGTCCGGCGCGAGGACTTCGTGCCGCCGGCCTACCGGGCGCTGGCCTTCGTCGACACCGAGCTGCCGCTGGCCCCCGGCGGCCTGGACGGCCAGGTGATGCTGGCGCCCCGGGTCGAAGCCCGGCTGCTGCAAGAGGCCCAGGTGCAGCGCCACGAGCGGGTGCTCGAGATCGGCGCCGGCTCGGGCTTCATGGCCGCGTTGCTGGCGCACCGGGCGCAGTCGGTGATATCGCTCGAGCGCGTGCCCGCGCTGGCCGCGATGGCCAGCCAGCACCTGCGCCGCGCCGGCGTGCTCAACGCCAGCGTACGCGAGATGGACGGCAGCCGCGGCCTGCCCGGCGAGGCCCCGTTCGACGTGATCATGCTGTCGGGCTCGGTGGCCGAGGTGCCGCCCGTGCTGCTCGACCAGTTGAAGCCGGGTGGCCGCCTGCTGGCCATCGTCGGTCAGCCGCCGATGATGCAGGCGCTGCGCATCAGCCGCCTGTCCGACCAGGCCTTCAAGACCGAGGATCTGTTCGACACCGTGGCGCCGCGGCTGACCGGCTTTGTCGAACCCGCCCGGTTTTTGCTTTGAGGCGGAGCCAACGCAGCCGATGAACCAGCCCATCGAACCCGTGCAGGTGCAGGTGCAGGATCTGGCCGCCTTCGTGGCCGACCAGACCCCGGCCGTGCCGGTGCTGCTGGACGTGCGCGAAGCCTGGGAGCTGCAGACCGCGCGGCTGGATCTGCCCGGCGCACACACGCTGCACATCGCCATGGCCACGCTGCCGGCGCGGCTGCACGAGCTCGACCGCACTCAGACAATCCTGTGTTTGTGCCACCACGGCGCCCGCAGCCAGCAGTGCGTCGAATTCCTGCAGCGCCAGGGTTTTGACGCGGTGTACAACGTCGCCGGCGGCATTGATGCCTGGTCGCGAGAGCTTGATCCTTCGGTGGCGCGGTACTGACCGATTGATTGCCTCACCGCCGCACCAAGCCTGCCCCACCACTTTCGCTCTCCCGCCCCAAGGACCCGTTCATGCGCAGCCTGATCACGCCAGCAATGACCCGGCACTTGCCGTCGCGCCTCCGCTTGGGGCCGCTGGCCGCGGCCGCGGCCGCGGTCATCGGCCTGGCCCTGGCCTGCGCTGGCACGGCCCAGGCGCAGAGCCTGCAGCAGCTGTACGACGCCGCACGCGACTATGACGCGGCCTACCGCTCGACCCGCGCGCAGGCCGATTCGGTGGTCTTCAAGGCCGAGCAGAGCCGGGCACTGCGCCGGCCGACTGTCAACGCCATCGGCACGGTCGTGATGAACGACGCCAACACGCCGTACACGAGCATCGTAGGCACCACGACCAACCGCGAAGCGATCGAGCTGAGCGCGCAACAGCCGTTGTTCAACCGGCCCAACGACCGAACCATAGCCCAGGCTGAACGGTCGATCGAGATCGCGCAGGCCCAGCTGCTGCTGGCCGAGCAAGACCTGATCATTCGGGTGACCCAGGCCTATTTCGACGTGCTGGGGGCGGCTGATGCCCTGACCACGGTGCAGGCCAGCAAGAAGGCGATCGTCGAGCAACTGGCTTCGGCCAAGCGCAATTTCGAGGTCGGCACCGCCACCATCACCGACACCCGCGAGGCCCAGGCCAAGTTCGACCTGGTGGTCGCGCAGGAACTGGCGGCCGAGAACGACCTGAACATCAAACGCCTGGCACTGGCCAGCGTGGTTGGCCGTCGCGGCGTCAGCCCGAAGCCGATCGCGCTGCCGTTTGCCGTGCCCCCGCTGGTGCCGGCCGACATGGAAGAGTGGGTGACCCGCGCCGACGAGGTGAGCCCGTCGCTCAGGCAACTGCGCCTGTCGCTGGACGTCGCCCGGCTCGAGATCGAGAAGGCCCGCGCCGGCCACCTGCCCACCGTGGGCGTGAGCGCGTCGCTGTCCGAGGCCCACACCCGGCTGAAGGCCGAGAGCCGCAGCTCGCCGTTCCCCCCCAGCTCGGGCAGCGGCCTGACCAGCAACATCGCGCTGCAGGTCAACCTACCTTTGTTCGCTGGGTGGTCGGTGCAAAACCGCATCAAGGAAACCCTGTCGCTGGAGGAGAAAACCGCCAGCGACCTGGAAGCCGGCCGCCGCGGCGTGGCCCAGAACACCCGGGCTGCATTCCTGGGCGTGCAGTCCTTGGCGGCCCAGGTGACGGCGCTGGAGGCGGCTGAAGCGTCCAACAAGCTGTCACTCGAGGCCACGCAGCTGGGCTACAAGGTCGGCGTGCGGGTCAACATCGACGTGCTGAACGCCCAGAGCCAGCTGTTCCAGACCCAGCGCGACCTGGCCAAAGCCCGCTACGACGTGATCCTCAACCGGCTTAAATTGCGCCAGGCCTCCGGCGTGCTGGCGCCGCAGGACATCTTCACGGTTGAAGCCTTGCTGGTGCGCTGAGAGGCTGAGAGTTTTTCGATCATGCCCGCTCATCACGCCAATAGGCGCCCGCTCGTCGTTGCAAATGCTCGCCATAGCCCAGGCTATGGCTGTGCTTTGCGCCTAGATCGGACTCCTTTTGGCGCGCTGCTCGGTCACGCTCGAATTCCTCTCAGCCTCTGACCCGCCAACGCCGGCCGGCGTGCCGACGCCCGCAACGACCCGCAACGGCTGATCGCGCAGCGAACAGCACGGCCTTGCAGGTCTTGTTCAAGCGATTGGGCGCTGGCGCCACCTGTACTGTTGCGGTTGATCCCCAGCCATGGGGTGATCAACCACCAGTGTCCAGCCCATGCCTATGAATCCCCGCCATCTGCCGCTGTCACTGCGGTCTGCTGCCGGCGATGCCGAGCTGGAGATGGCGCCGGCGCGCAGCTTGAGCGACAACGCACAGTCCGCCACGTACCTGGTCCAGGACGGCCTGATCTGCTACGCCAACCCGGCCATGGCACGCATGCTGGGCTGGCCGGAGGGCAGCCTGGAAGGCCAGGCCCACGCTGTGGTGGTGGCGCCCGAGTTCCGCGCTCATGCCGAGCTGGCCATCCAGCGCCGGCTGGCCGGCAAGACCGGCCAACCCGGCGACCTGCGCTGCCTGCGCCAAGACGGCAGCTGCCTGGACGTGCGGGTGCTGGCACGGCGCGTCAGCCACCAAGCGCGCCCGGCGGTGCTGGTGACTTTGCTCGACATCTCCGAGCTCAAAAATGCCTTGCGCCGTGCCGAGTGGAGCGCCGGCATGATGGCGCGGACCGAGGCCCTGTGCTGCGCCGGCTCGTTCGAGGTCCATTTGCAGAGCGGTCGCCTGCGCCTGTCGGCCGGGCTGCTGGCGCTGCTGGGGCTGCCCGAGGATGCCGAGCAGGATGCGCTGCTGGACGCACTGCCCTGGGTGCCGGCCGATGAGCAGGCCTACGTGGCCGGCCTCTGGCACAACGCCAGCATCGACGAGCCCTTCGAGTTCCGCCACCGGGTGCTGCATGCCGATGGCCAGCGCCGGGTGGTGCTGCACCGGGGCCAGCTGGGCATCGACGGGCGCGGCGTGGCCCTGCTGCAGGACGTGACCGCCCAGGTCGAGTCGGCGCAGCGCATCCAGGACCTGGCCACCCACCACGAGATCACCGGCCTGCCCAACCGCTCGTGGCTGCTCGACCAAGCCGATGCGGCGATCCAGTCGGCTCATTGGGACGGCCGCAAGGTGGCGCTGCTGGTGTTCGACCTGCCGCGCATCGCCGAGGTCAAAGCCAGCATGGGCTTCGGCGCCGGTGACACCTTGTGCATGGCCCTGGCCGCCCGCCTGCAGCAGGCCCGCCGTGATGGCGAGCAGGTGGCCCAACTCGCCGACACCGAATTCGCGGTGTTGCTCGCAGCGGCGGCCGACAGCGACGGCGACGGCGACGGCGACGGCGACGGCAAGTCGCTGCGTGAGCGCGCACAGCTGCTGCGCCAGCAGCTGGAGGCCCCGGTGCGGCTGGGCAGCACCGACGTTTATGCCCGCTGCCTGGTGGGCATCGCGGCCTATCCGAACCATGGCCAGACCGCCGAGCGCTTGCTCGAATGTGCCCAGACCGCGCGGCTGGACGTGACCAGCGGCGCCGGGGTGGCGTTTTTTCGACCCGAATCGGCGCTGCCGGCCATGCGCGCGATGCGCATCGAATCGGCGCTGTGGCAGGCGCTGGACCGCCAGGAGCTGGCGCTGCACTACCAGCCGCAGATCGACCTGGACAGCGGTGCCATCTGTGGTGCCGAGGCCCTGCTGCGATGGCACTCGGCCGACCTGGGCGCGGTGTCGCCGAGTGAGTTCATCCCGGTGGCCGAGCGCTCGGGCATCATCGGCGCGATCGGCGACTGGGTGCTGCTGCAGGCCTGC
>JAYVDE010000189.1:0-6544 GCA_043749575.1 Burkholderiaceae bacterium
TGGACCTGGGCGTGGCCGTCCAGGTGCCCGTGCCGGCCGACGAACCGCTGGGCGCCCTGGCGCACACCGACAGCGCGCGCCAGCTGGGCGTGCGGGCCATGCTCTCGGTACCGGTGCGCGACCAGGGCCAGACCATCGGCGTGCTGACGATGGAACGCATCGCCGGGCCCGCCTTCAGCGAGGCCGAGGCGCGGCAGGCCGCCGCCGTGGCGGTGCTGCTGGGGCCGTACTGGGGCCTGCAGCGCGCCAACGAGCGCGGCGGGCTGGCGCGGCTGGGCGAGGCTGCGCGCAGCCGCATGCGCGAATTCACCGGCCCGCAGCACCCGGGGCTGAAGCTGGCCGCGTTGCTGGGCGTGGCGGTGCTCGCCTTCATCGCACTGTGGCACACCGAGCACCGCATCTCGGCGCGCACGGTGGTCGAAAGCTCGACGCAGATCGCCGCCGTGGCACCCTTCGAAGGCTTCATCGCCGAGGGCCTGGTGCGTGCCGGCGACACCGTGCGCAAGGGCCAGCCGATGGCCCGTCTGGACGACCGTGACTTGCGGCTCGAACGCTCGAAGTGGTCGGCCGAACGCGAACAGCTGCAACGCCGCTACCAGGTGGCGCAGTCGCAGGCCGACCGCGGCGCGATGGGCGTGCTGGCCGCGCAGGTCAACCAGGCCGACGCGCAACTGGCGCTGGTGGAAGAGCGGTTGACCCGCACCACGCTGGTGGCGCCTTTCGACGGCGTGGTCGTCTCGGGCGACCTCAGCCAGCAGATCGGCTCGCCGCTGGAAACCGGGCAGACGCTGTTCGAGGTGGCACCGCTGCAGGGCTACCGCGTGATGATGCAGGTCGACGACCGCGACATTGCCGGCCTCGCCCTGGGCCAGCGCGGCGAGCTCGTGCTCTCGGGCCTGCCCGACCGCAAGCTGCCGCTCAGCGTCAAGCGCATCACGCCGGTGTCCACCCAGCAGGACGGCCACAACGTCTTCGCCGTGGAGGCCGCCATCGACGGCCCCGCCGTGGCCGCGCTGCGCCCGGGCATGCAGGGCATCGGCAAGGTCACGGTGGGCGAGCGCAGCCTGCTCTGGATCTGGACCCATGGCCTCGTCGACTGGCTGCGCCTGACGCTTTGGAGCTGGACGCCCTGACGGGGCGCCGCTGCGCTGGCCATGCTCGACGAACCGCTGCAGAGCAGCCTCTGGTACCGCGTGGCCGACCTGCGGCCGCGCCTGGTGGCGCGCGCGCGCCTGCACCGCCACCGGTACCGCAACCGCGTCTGGTACCTGCTGCAGGACCCGGCCTCGGGCCGCGTGCACCGTTTCACGCCGGCCGCGCGCCTGGTGCTGGCGGCGATGGACGGCCAGCGCAGCGTGCGCGAGCTGTGGGCGATTGCCAGCGACAAGCTGGGTGACGACGCCCCGACGCAGGACGAGTTGATTCAGCTGCTGGGCCAGTTGCACGGCGCCGACCTGCTGGCCACTGACGTGCCACCCGATGCGCTGGAGCTCTTCGACCGCGGCCAGCGCGAGGCCAGCGCCAAGCGCCGCCGGTCGTGGGTCAACCCGATGACCATCCGCGTGCCGCTGTGGGATCCGGGCCGCTTTCTCGACCACCACCTGGCGGTCTGCCGCGCGCTCTGGAGCCGCCCCATGGGCCTGCTCTGGCTGGCCGTGGTGCTGCCGGCGGCGCTGATGCTGCCGGCGCAGTGGGGTGAACTCACCGGCAACCTGTCCGACCGCGTGCTGCAGGCCGACAACTTGCTGCTGCTGGTGCTGGTCTTTCCGCTCATCAAGTTGCTGCACGAGATGGGCCACGCCACCGCCACCCGCGCTGCCGGCGGCGAGGTGCACGACATGGGGCTGATGGTGCTGGTGCTGATGCCGGTGCCATATGTGGACGCCTCGGCCGCCAGCGTGTTGCGTTCGCGCTGGCAGCGCGCGCTGATCGGTGCCGCGGGCATGGCGGTGGAGCTGTTCATCGCTGCGCTGGCCTTCTACGTCTGGCTGGTCGTCGAGCCCGGCCTGGTGCGGGCGGTGTGCTTCAACGTCATCTTCATCGCCGGCATCAGCACGCTGATCTTCAACGGCAACCCGCTGCTGCGCTACGACGCCTACTACATCCTGGCCGACCTCATCGAGCTGCCCAACCTGGCCGCACAGTCGGCACGTTACTGGGGCTATCTGCTGCAGCGCTACCTGCTGCGCCTGCGCGATGTCGAATCGCCGGCGCAGACGCGCTCGGAACGGCTGTGGTTCGGCTGCTACGGGCTGGCCTCGGCGGTCTACCGCGTGTTCGTGTCGCTGGCCATCGCCCTGTTCATCGGCTCGCGCTTCTTCTTCATCGGCGTGCTGCTGGCGCTGTGGGCCGTGGTCATGATGACCTTGGTGCCGGTGTTCAAGGCCTTCAAGGCGCTGCGCGGCCTGCCCGAGGCGCGCGAGCGCAGCGGCCACGTCCGCGCCATCCTGGCCGGCACGGCCGGCGTGCTGTTCCTCCTGGTGGCCGTGCTGCCGCTGCCCAACCGCACCGTGGCGCAGGGCGTGGTGTGGCTGCCCGAGCAGTCCATCGTGCGCGCCGGCGCGCCGGGCTTCTTCCGCAGTTTCGAGGCGGCGCCCGGCAGCCTGGTCGCGCCCGGCGCGGTGCTGGCGCGCAGCGTCGATCCGGCGCTCGACGCCGAGTTGCGCCTGCTGGAGGCCCGCGTCGACGAGCTGGAGGCGAGCTACGCCGCCGAGTTCGTGGCCGACCGCGCGGGCGCCGAGATCGTGCGTGAACAGCTGCTGCACGCGCAGGCCGCGCTGGCACGCGCGCAGCAGCGCGCCCAGGGCCTGCTGGTGGTGGCCAACACCGCCGGGCGCTACACCGTGCCCAAGGCCAGCGACCTGCCCGGCCGGCACCTGAAGCAGGGCGCCGTCATCGGCTACGTGCTGGGCGAACACGCGCCGGTCGTGCGCGTGGTGCTCGACCAGGCCGCCGTCGACGAAGTGGCCTCGTCGACGCTGAAGGTCGAGGTGCGCCGCGCCAGCGAACTGGCACAGGCCTGGCCGGGCCGCGTGGTGCGCCAGGTGCCGGCCGGGCGTGACGAGGTGCCCAGCGCGGCGCTCACGCCCTCGGGCGGTGGCAGCATCGCGACCGATCCACGCGACCCCAAGGGCCTGCGCACGCTGGAGCGCGTGTTCCAGCTCGACGTCGAGGTCGACGCGCTGGCCGGCCGCGCGCTGCGCTACGGCGAACGCGTGCACCTGCGCTTCAGCCACGCGCCGGCGCCGTTGGCCACGCAGCTGTGGCCGCCGCTGCGGCGCTTGTTCCTGCGCCACTTCGACGTATGAGCTGTCGACGTATCAGCCATCGACTTAAGACCGATCGACGTGGGACCGATCGACTGATGTCTGATCGACACCTGACCGATGTCTGAAGCCCTGCTGCTGCGGCTGAGCCCGCGCGATCTCGCCAGCGGCCGGCCCTATGCCGAGCGCGACGAGCGCCCGCCGGCCTGGCACGATGAGCTGGCGCTGGGGCTGTGGCATGGGTGGGTGCGCCCGGCTTGGCGGCAGTTCGGCGGCCCGGCGGCCAGCGCGCGCCGCGTGGTGGCGTTGACGCGGCGCTTCGAGGCCGAGATGGCCGCGCTGGACGACAGCCAGTTGCGCCTGCGTGCCGCCGCGCTGCGCCAGCAGCTGCGGCGCAGCAGCTTCGGCGCCGAGGCCGCCGCGCCCTTCTTCGCGCTGGTGCGTGAAGCGGCCGGCCGCGTGCTGGGCCAGCGCCATTACGACAGCCAGGTGCACGCCGGCTGGCTGCTGCTGCATGGCGCGCTGGTGGAGATGGCCACCGGCGAAGGCAAGACCTTTGCCGCCACGCTACCGGTGTGCGCCGCGGCGCTGGTGGGCCTGCCGGTGCACGTGGTCACCGTCAACGACTACCTGGCCTCACGCGACGCCCAGGCCATGGCGCCGCTCTACGCCTTCTTCGGCTTGCGTTGTAGCGCCATCGTGCACGAGCTCACGCGCGACCAGCGCCGCCTCGTCTATGCCGGCGACATCGCCTACGCCAGCAACAAGGAACTGACCTTCGACTACCTGCGCGACCGCACGGCCCTGGGCGACCGCGCCAGCCCGCTGCACCGCGCCGTGGCGCCGGGGGCGGGCCCGACGGCTGCGGGGGCGCCCACCGTGCTGCGCGGGCTGGCTTTCGCCATCGTCGACGAGGCCGACAGCGTCTTCATCGACGACGCGCGCACGCCGCTCATCCTGTCGGCCACGCTGCCCGGTGGCGAGCGCAGCCGCATCGTCGGCTGGGGGCTGGCCATGGCCGGCGCGCTGCAGCCCGGCGTCGACTTCGAGGTCGAGCGCGCGCTGATGCGCGTGCGCCTCACCGAGGCCGGCCGCGAGCGCATCGAAGGCGTGCTGGACGACGGGGCCGTGGCGCTGGTCGAACTGCCGCTGCCGCCAGACGCCACCCGCCGCAGTTGCACCGAGGCGGTGACGCAGGCGCTGTCGGCGCTGTGGCTCTACCACCGCGACCAGCAGTACGTGGTGGCCGAAGGCAAGGTGCAGATCGTCGACGAATCCACCGGCCGCGTGATGGCCGACCGAGCCTGGGAGCGCGGGCTGCACCAGATGATCGAGGCCAAGGAGGGCCTGGACGTGACCGGCGAGCGCGTGACGCTGGCGCGCATCACCTACCAGCGTTTCTTCCGCCGCTACCTGCGCCTGGCCGGCATGACCGGCACGGCCACCGAGGTGGCCGCCGAGATCGGCCGCGTCTACGGCCTGCCGGTGTGGCGGGTACCGCTGAACCGGCCGTCGCAGGCCCGCCGCGCGCGACCGCGTTGCCTGCGCGATGGCGACGCGCGCTGGGCCAGCGTGGTGGCCAGCGTGCGCGAGAACGCGGTCGTGCGGGGCCGCCCGGTGCTGGTGGGCACGCGCACGGTGCTGGCCTCCGAACAGCTGTCCGCGCGCCTGGCGGCTGTCGGAATCGCCCATGTCGTGCTCAACGCCAAGTTCGACCGCGACGAGGCCGAGATCATCGCCCGCGCCGGTGTCGCCGGCACGGTGACGGTAGCCACCAACATGGCCGGCCGCGGCACCGACATCGTGCTGGGTGAAGGCGTGGCCGGGCGCGGCGGGCTGCATGTCATCCTGAGCGAATACCACGAGTCGGCGCGCATCGACCGCCAGCTCTTCGGCCGCGCCGCACGCCAGGGCGACCCGGGCAGCGGCGAGGCCATCGTGGCCATCGACGACGAGCTGTTCCGCGTCCACGCGCCCGCGCTCACCGCGCTGGCGCGGCGTGTGCTGGCGGCACGGGCCGAGTTGCCGGCGCCACTGCTGTGGCTGCTGCGCCGCGTGGCGCAGTCTTCGGCCGAGGCGCGCAACCGGGGTGCGCGCACGGCCAGTCTCAAGCACGACCGCCGTCTGGCGGCCGTGCTCGCGTTTTCAGGGAGAGGTGAATGAGCTTGCGGCCTGTCATGGCATTGATCCTGGTGGCCACGGTGCAGGCGGCCGCCGCCGCCGTGCCGGCCACGCCGGTTGCGGAAGCGGGCTTCGAGTGCTTGCTCGAACCCTGGCAGGTGATCGAGGTGCGTTCGCCCGCGGACGGCATCATCGCGGCCATCCACGTGAGCCGCGGCGACAGCATCCGGCGCGGCCAGGTGCTCGTGGAACTGCAGTCGCAAAGCGAGCGCGTGGCGGTGGAACTGGCGCGCGCGCGCTCGGTGCTGGAAGGGCAGGTGGTCTCGGCGCGCAACCGCATCGACTACGCCACCAAGCGGCTGGCCCGCCTGGTCGCATTGGAGAAGGAAAACTTCACCTCGGCCCAGGCGCGCGACGAGGCCGACGCCGAAAAGCGTCTGGCCGAAGCCGAGCTGCAGTCGGCCATGGAAAGCCGTGAACTCGCCAAGCTGGAGCTGCAGCGCGCGCAGGAACAGCTGGCGCTGCGCACCGTGACCGCGCCGTTCTCGGGCGTGGTCGTCGACCGCATGCTCAACGTCGGTGAACTGGCTGAAGCCGGCAGCGGCCGCAAGCCGGTGCTGAAGGTGGCACAGATCGACCCCATGCGCGCCGACGTGGCGCTGCCCGCGGCGCTGTTCGGGCAGGTGAAACCGGGCACCAAGGCCACGGTACGCGCCAACGTGGGCGGCGGACGCTTCAATGCCGTAGTGCGCAGCGTCGACCGCGTCATCGACGCCGCCAGCAGCACTTTCGTCGTGCGTCTGGAAGTGGCCAATCCGGGCGACAAGGTGCCCGGCGGTTCACGCTGCGCGGCCAGCATCGACGGCGTGGTGCCCACGGCGCGCGTGCGGCCCTGACGCACCAGAAGCCCGACTCTTCATGCCGAGAAACCTGTCCACGACATCGAACACCGCACGACGTGGCGCACCTGTGGCCAGGGCCGCGTGCCGGGCCGCGCTGGGCCTGCTGCTGGCGGCAGGCAGCGCCTTCGCGGCGCCCGCCGTGCGCCTGGGCGAGCTGCTGGACATCGCGCGCGCCAGCGACGCGCAGTACGCCGCGGTGCGCTCGTCGGCGCAGGCGGGCCGCGAACGCCTGCCGCAGGCCCGCGCAGCCATCCG
>JAYVDE010000190.1:0-6543 GCA_043749575.1 Burkholderiaceae bacterium
GCGGGGCGTTTGCGCCGCAGTGGGTGCGGTCCACGCCCGGCATCTGGCTGCAGCGTGCCGACCTGCAGCACTACCGTGCCAAGGCCGAAGGGCGCGACCGCGTCTGCCTGGAGTATTCGGCGGCCCATCAAGTCAGCACGCAGGAACGCGAGATGCTGCTGGGCAGCGCCCAGATCCGGGATAGCGAATGAGCGACAGCAAAAAATCCAAAGCCTGGCGGGCTGCAACGACGCCGGCCTGCCCTTCCTGCAAGGCGCTGACATGACCGGCGCCACCATCACCGCGGTGACCAGCGGCAAAGGCGGTGTTGGCAAGACCTTCGTCGCCGCCAACCTGGCCGCCGCACTGGCGCGGGCCGGCCAGCGGGTGCTGGTGCTCGACGCCGACCTGGGGCTGGCCAACCTCGACGTGCTGCTCAACCTCGCCGCGCGCATCACCTTGCACGACGTGTTCACCGGCCGCGCCACGCTGGACGAGGCGCTGCAGCCGGCACCGGGCGGCTTTGCCGTGCTGTTGGCCGGCTCGGGCCTGGTCGAGTATTCGCGCATGACCCCCGAAGTACGCGACAAGCTGCTGGATGTGATCGCCCAGGTGCGCCCGCGCTTCGACCAGGTGCTGCTCGACACCGGCGCGGGCATCTCCGACGTGGTGCTGTTCACTGTCTCGCTGGCCGACGAGGTGTTGGTGGTGGCCACGCCCGAGCCCACCTCGCTGACCGATGCCTACGCCACCATCAAGGTGCTGGCGTCGACTCAGGCGGCGCGGCCGATGCGTTTGCTGGTCAACCAGGTGCAGCGCAAGGGCGAAGGCCGCACGGTGCAGACCCAGCTGCAGCAGGTGCTGGACCGCTTCGTCAATCCCGAGCTGGCCGCGCCGCTCAAGCTGATGCTGGTGGGCGAGGTGCCGCTCGATGCGGCCGTGCGTGAATCGGTGCAGCACCGCCAACTGCTGATGGTGTCGATGCCCGGCAGCCCCGCGGCGGTGGCCTTGACGGCGGCGGCTGGCAAACTGTTGCCACCATGACCGAGCCCAGCAGACTCACCGGCACCGATGAAGCCGACGCCGATGTGGCCACAGACACCGACGTAAACGCCGACGTAAACGCCGACGTAAACGCCGGCGTCAACACCAACACCGAAGCCACGCCGCCCGCAGGAACGCCGTTCGAGCGCCTCGACGGTGAGCGCGGCGTGCGGGCGTTGGTTGATCGTTTCTACGATTTGATGGACCTGGAGCCGGCAGCCGCCGGCCTGCGCGCGCTGCACCCGGCCACGCTCGACGACTCGCGCAACAAGCTGTTCTGGTTCCTCTGCGGCTGGCTGGGCGGGCCCGACCACTACATCGAGCGCTTCGGCCATCCGCGCTTGCGCGCCCGCCACCTGCCGTACGCCATCGGCATCGCCGAGCGCGACCAGTGGCTGGGCTGCATGGTGCAGGCGATGGCCGAGCAGGCGGTCGACCCTACGCTGGCGCAGCGGTTGGCGGAGAGTTTTTTCGGCACCGCGGACTGGCTGCGCAACCAGGGCGGCTGAGGCCGGTACTGTCGCCCCGCTCGGCGCGTCGGCCACGCCCTGGCTGTGCCGCCGATCGCTGTTTAGGGCAACGCTGAACAAGTCCCTCGCGGCGCGGTCAGCCCTGGTTTGGGCGGTCTGCGGCCTTGCAAATCCTCGCCATAGCTGGGTTATGGCTGTGGTTTGCGCCTTGCAGCCCATCCCAAACCAGGGCGCCCACACTCGCGAGGACTTGTTCAGCATGGCCTTAGCGCGCTGGCGCGCCAGTTATTGGCTGGCCAGCAGCACCACCAGTGCCCCGGCGCCACCCTGCGGTCCGCTGGCCTGCGCAAAGGCGATCACCTCGATGCGCTGGGCCAGCCAGCGCTGCACGCGGGCCTTGAGCACCGGTTGCCGGCCCGGTGAGCCATGGCCCTTGCCATGCACCACGCGCAGGCAGCGCATGCCGCGGCGCTGGCATTCGTTGAGATAGCCGGCCAGTGCGTCGCGGGCCTGGTCGCGATTGCAGCCGTGCAGGTCGATCTCGCCCTGCAACGCCCAATGGCCACGCCGCAGCCGGGTCACCACATCGGGGCCGATGCCCGGTCGGCGAAAACTCAGGCCGTCGTCGGTCAGCAGCAGCGATTCGAGGTTGACCTCGTCGGACAGCGATTCGGCCAGCGCGGCGGCTTCATCGAGCTCGCGCTGGCGCGGGTAGGGCGCCGGGCGCGGCAGCTCGATCTCGGCCAAGCCGCGGTCGGGCAGCCGGTGCACGGGGCCCACGGTGCGGGCGAACAGGCCGTGCTGGGCCGCCTGCGCCAGCGCGTGCGCCCGCTCATGCTCAGCGGCCTGCAGGCGCGCAGCGTGTTCGGCGGCTTCGCGCGCACTGCGCTGCAAGGCCTTGCGCAGCGCGCCCAGCTCGGCCAGGGTCTTGATCGTCGTGGCCACCGTCTTGGCGGCCGTCAGTGAGGGGATGGCGGGAGGCCGCGGCGGCCGGTGGCGGCGGGGCTGGCCAGGCGCGCTCACAACAAGCCTCGTTCGGCGAAGCTGACCACCTGGCCCTGGCCGACCACCAGATGGTCGATCACCCGCACGTCGACCAGCGCCAGCGCGCTCTTGAGCGTCTGGGTCAGGAACTCATCGGCGCGCGAGGGTTCGGCCACACCCGACGGGTGGTTGTGGGCCAGGATCACTGCGCCGGCATTGCGGGCCAGCGCGCGCTTGACCACCTCGCGCGGGTACACGCTGGTCTGGCCCAACGTGCCGATGAACATTTTCTCAAGCCCCAGCAAGCGGTGCTGGCTGTCGAGGAACAACACCGCGAACACCTCGTGCGGCAGCGCGCCCAGGTGCAGCTGCAAGTAGTCTTTCACCGACTGCGGTGAGTCGAACACCGGCGCGGCCTCCAGCTTCTGCGCCAGCGCGCGGCGCGCCATCTCGATCACCGCGGCCACCTCGGCACGCTTGGCCGGGCCCAAACCCTTGATGGGCAACAAGTCGGCCGCCTCGGCGTGCAGCAGGCCGGCGTAGCCGCCAAAGTGCCCCAGCACGGCTTCCGCCAATTTC
The DNA here is from genome assembly GCA_043749575.1 of Burkholderiaceae bacterium. Taxonomy (GTDB): domain Bacteria; phylum Pseudomonadota; class Gammaproteobacteria; order Burkholderiales; family Burkholderiaceae_C; genus Pseudaquabacterium. The sequence goes on from JAYVDE010000190.1 coordinate 3,057, forward strand.
AGCACGCCCTGACCCTTCAGGCCGGTGCGCAGCAGCAGCGCCAGCAGTTCGGGGTCGGACAGCGTGGCCGCGCCAAACCGCAGCAGCTTTTCGCGGGGCCGGGCGTCGACGGGCAAGGCCTTGATGGACATGGGGCTAGTGCGTGTGTGGCTGGGGTGGGGGAGGCGGTGCAGCGCTGGGCCCAGTGGGTTCAGGGGCAGGGGCCGCGCCCCGTAGAATGAGGTTCAGTCTATGCGGGCAACCCGCCCACCGCTTCCCCCTTCATCTCCCCCATTGGCGTGAACACCATTCAGGAGGGGTCATTTCTGACCCTGCACTACCGGCTGGCCGGCCCCGACGGCGCCGACGTGATCAACACCTTCGCCGCCAAGCCCGCCACGCTGTCGCTGGGCGCCGGGCAACTGGCGCCGGCGATGGAGCGCCGCCTGATCGGCCTGCCCGAGGGCACGCGTCAGGTTTTTTCGCTGGCCGCCGGCGAGGCCTTCGGCGAGCGCAACCCGCAGATGCTGCAGCGCGTCAAGCGCAGCTTGCTGGCCGAGCTGGGCGACCGAGACGCCCAGTACCACGTCGGCGACGTGGTGCAGTTCCCCACGCCTGATGGCAGCGGCCAGTACGCCGGTGTGGTGCGCGAAGAAGGCGAGGGCTGGTTGCTGTTCGACTTCAACCACCCGCTGGCGGGCCAGCCGGTCACCTTCGAAGTCCAGGTCATCGGGGTGCTTTGAAATGACTGCTGCCCCATCCGATCTGGTCCACGACGTGCTGCTCGCCGAGCCGCGTGGCTTTTGCGCCGGTGTTGACCGCGCCATCGAGATCGTCGAGCGTGCGCTGCGACGCTTCGGCGCGCCGATCTACGTGCGCCACGAGATCGTGCACAACACCTACGTGGTGGCCGACCTCAAGGCCAAGGGCGCGATCTTCATCGAGGATCTGGCCGACGTGCCGCCCGGCGCCACGCTGGTCTTCAGCGCCCACGGTGTCAGCCGCGCGGTGCGCACCGAGGCCGAGATGCGCGGATTTCAAGTCTTCGACGCCACCTGCCCGCTGGTCACCAAGGTGCATGTCGAGGTGGCCAAGCTGTCGAAGGAGGGCTTCGAGTTCATCATGATCGGCCACAAGGGTCACCCCGAGGTTGAGGGCACGATGGGCCAGCTCACCGAGGGGATTTACCTGGTCGAAGAGGTGGCCGACGTGGCCCATGTGCAGCCGCGCGGCCGCCAGCTGGCGGTGGTGACGCAGACCACGCTGAGTGTGGACGACGCCGCCGCGATCCTGGCCGAAGTCAAGCGTGTGTTCCCGCATGTGCGCGAGCCCAAGCGTCAAGACATTTGTTACGCCACCCAGAACCGGCAGGATGCCGTCAAGGTGATGGCGCCGCAGGTCGACATCGTCATCGTCGTGGGCAGCCCCAGCAGCAGCAACAGCAACCGCCTGCGCGAGCTGGCCGAGCGCCTGGGCACGCCCTCGCATATGGTGGACGCCGCCGAAGGCCTGCAGCCCGCGTGGTTTGAAGGCCGGCCGCGGGTGGGCCTGACCGCCGGCGCCTCGGCACCCGACGTGCTGGTGCAGGCGGTGATCACGCGCCTGAAGGCGCTGGGCGCGCTCAGCGTGCGCCGCATGGTGGGGGTTGAAGAAACGGTGCACTTCCCGCTGCCCAAGGGCCTGGGCGACAAGTCGATGAGCGAGTTCCAGGCCTCACGGTCCTGATCCGCCGGTCACGCGTCACGCCAGCTAGAACGGCACCCACGCGGTGCCGTTTGCACACCCAACGCCGAACAATCCCTCCCGAGGACACGCCATGCTCGACATCAACCCACTGCGCCGCGACCTGCCCGCGGTGGTCGCCCGGCTAGAAACCCGCAAGCGCCCGCAGCCCTTTCTGGACGTGCCGCGCTTCAGCGCGCTGGAGGCCGAGCGCAAGACCGTGCAGACCCGCACCGAAGAGTTGCAGGCGCGCCGCAACAGCCTGTCCAAGCAGATCGGCCAGGCCAAGGGCCGTGGCGAAGACAGCGCGCCGCTGATGGCCGAGGTGGCCGGCATCGCCGACACGATGAAAGCCGGCGCCGAGCAGCTGGACGCGATCCAGGCTGAACTGAACACGATGCTGATGTCGGTGCCCAACCTGCCCGACAGCAGCGTGCCGGTGGGTGCCGACGAGACTGCCAATGTCGAGGTGCGCCGCTGGGGCGTGCCGGGTCGCTTCGACTTTGTGGTCAAGGACCACGTCGACCTGGGCGCGCCGCTGGGGCTGGACTTCGAGACCGGGGTCAAGCTGAGCGGCGCACGCTTCAGTTTCTTGAAGGGACCGATGGCCCGGCTGCACCGCGCGCTCGCTCAGTTCATGCTGGATGTGCAGACCATCGAGCATGGTTACACCGAGTGCTACACGCCCTACATCGTCAACCGCGAGGTGCTGGAAGGCACCGGCCAATTGCCCAAGTTCAAGGACGACATGTTCTGGGTGCTGCGCGGGGGTGACGAGACGCAGCCCGAACAGTACCTGATCTCGACCTCGGAGATCACGCTGACCAACACCGTGCGCGAGCAGATCCTGAAGGCCGAAGACTTGCCGGTGATGCTGACCGCGCACAGCCCCTGTTTTCGGTCGGAAGCCGGTTCGGCCGGCCGCGACACCCGCGGCATGATCCGCCAGCATCAGTTCGACAAGGTCGAGATGGTGCAGGTGGTGGCGCCCGAGCACAGCGAGGCCGCACTGGAGGCCATGGTCGGCCATGCCGAGGCCGTCCTGCAGAAGCTGGAGCTGCCTTACCGCGTGGTGCTGCTGTCGACCGGCGACATGGGTTTTGGCGCGGCCAAGACCTACGACCTGGAGGTTTGGCTACCGGCGCAGGACACCTACCGCGAGATCAGCTCATGCAGCAACTGCGGCGCTTTTCAGGCGCGGCGCATGCAAGCGCGGTTTCGCAATGCCCAGGGAAAAACCGAATACGTGCACACGCTGAACGGCTCGGGTCTGGCGGTGGGCCGTACGCTGGTGGCGGTGCTGGAGAACCACCAGCAGGCCGACGGCAGCATCCGCGTGCCTGCGGCATTGCGGCCCTATCTGCGGGGTGCCGAACGGCTCTCGGCTTGAGGCCTCAGCTCAGCATCGAGGCCTGAGTTTTCACGCTAGAATCATGAGCTTAACCCGCTGGCCACGGGTGCACCGATTTCAGGAGAGGTGGCAGAGTGGTCGAATGTACCTGACTCGAAATCAGGCGAACCGCAAGGTTCCGAGGGTTCGAATCCCTCCCTCTCCTCCAGCGCATAGCCCCAAGTGATTGAATTGCTTGGGGTTTTTGTCTTTCTGGCCTTGAGCGTTTTGGTCAATCCATCCGCCAGCCCAAGCGCCGGCGCAAACCCGGTTGCGGGCGCTAAGGCAACGCTGAACTAGTCCCTCGCGGCGCGGTCAGCCCTGTTTTGGGCGGTCTGCGGCGTTGCAAATCCTCGCCATAGCGGGGCTATGGCTGTGGTTTGCGCCTTGCAGCCC